>CAMCLY010000090.1 GCA_945875805.1 uncultured Myxococcales bacterium
TTGTTGTTCTGCCAATTCCTGGGCGGCGAGTTCCTCTGCCGCCTGTTGTTCGGCGGCCTGTTGTTCTGCCACTTCCTGAGCGGCGAGTTCCTCTGCCGCCTGTTGTTCGGCGTCGATAGCGGCTTGTTGTTCGGCGGCTTGTTGTTCTGCCAATTCCTGAGCGGCGAGTTCCTCTGCGGCCTGTTGTTCAGCGGCCTGTTGTTCAGCCAATTCCTGGGCGGCTTGTTGTTCGGCGGCCTGTTGTTCAGCCAATTCCTGAGCGGCGAGTTCCTCGGGGGCCTGTTGTTCGGCGGCCTGTTGTTCGGCCAATTCCTGGGCGGCGAGTTCTTCGGCGGCCTGTTGTTCATCGGCCTGTTGTTCGTTTTCTGAGGTTTCGGCGTCGTCAGTGTCATCCCCATCATTATCATGCGTTTCGGGTGGCTGAGGTTCGTCCGAATATTCATCGATGCTTGCCGAGGCGGCCATTTGAAAATACTGGGCCCCGAGTACCTCATGTAATGTCATGAGATCGAGCAACTGCCGTTTAAACAAATCTGTGGCCCGTTCCACCGTATCTTTTGTCTGATTCATTGAAAACTGGGTCAGCTTTAGGCGAGATGCCGCGCCAGTTTTTTGCGATTTTTCGAGTGAAGACAGCAATGCACTGTAACTTCCGTGAAGTTGCGAAAAACGGTTGCGAACGCTTTCCAACCCCATGAGCGTCTGGGTCATATTTGCGATCAAAGCATCCATCTGCTGGTATTGTGTCGCGAGTTCATCCAGCTTTTCTTTTTGACCGGCAAATTCTCCGCGAGCCACTTTCGTCTGTAGGATTTCTTGTGCGGATACGGATTCAAACGATTCGGACAGTTTTCGGAGCATTTCCTCAATCTGCCTGAGTTCGCGCTCATTGAGTTTTTTGGCATCGGATTGTTTGGCGACTTCAAGCACCTCACCAAGCTTCTCCGTAGAGAAGTCCATCGATTGGAATGCATCTTTAAACAGCTCGGCCATCTCAAACCCTCCACAGATAAATCCGTCGTCTATTTACATGATTCCTCACGAACGGACTAGTCAATCCGCGCGATTGCCTGAGAACGACGGGGTTTGATCGCAGCCTGGTCGTGGGGTGAAAAACCTCGTCTGCACCTGACCATTTCTTCAATTGCAAGGCACACGCTGGTGGCGGGGCCTGAATTGATTCGCGTGATGCGGAATGATCATGGGGAGGAGGCCGGGGCGAACGCTATTGTGATGGAAAAAGTGGGCAACGCGAAAAAAGGCTTTATGGATTGTCACAAAGCCTTTTTTATGGTGCGTGCGAATTTTGGGCAGAGACAGGTCAGGGTTACAGCCTGATGGAGGATTGTGTTTTGGTGATGGAATCGGCATCGGAGAGGATGTTTTCGCATCCTTTGACGTCAAAAAGTTCCTGATATTCTTTGGTGACTTTGTTGCTGGAAATGTCGGAGTTGTTTCCGGCGGCGCAGTTGGCGATGGCGTCGTTCCATCGGTCGATGAGGATAAAAGCGGTCATATAGAATCCGGAATTGGTGAGATTGTAGGCGACATTTTCCAACGAACGGTTGGCACGTGTCTCGTTATATTCGAGGCATGCCCCTTCCATGCTGTAATTATCTTCGTATTTTTTGATGGCGTTGTGATAGGTGGAACATGCGGTTCCCGGATTTGTCCCGAGGAGTTCGGCCAAATTTTTGACCTGAAGATAGAGGGCCGGGGCATTGCTCTCGTCGGTGATGTCTTCGGAGCAGGCGCAAAAACAACCCGACAGGGCGGTGCAAAGAAACACGGAAAGAATCGAGAGACGACGAAGCATTGAAAACCTCCGAATGCAGGCATGGGCCGTGGATGCAAAGATAGAAAGTGCGCGAACAAGCAGATGCACATCTAAGGATGCACGCAAATCGCGCAAACGCTTTTAGCCTAAAACAAAGAGACAGAGCACGCAAACAATCTGTCTTTGGGGGCTTTATATCTCGATTTGTTTCGTGATAATGCGTGAAAAGTTTAGTAAAATTACGTCATTTTTGGGGCGAGGCTATCTGCCTGTTGGCAGATACGCCCCGCTTTTGGCCTTTGCGCCGTGGCGCATACGGCCTTTGTGCTGCGGCTATTGGGCTTTGCCCAATACGCCGCAGCTTCTATTTTTTGGTGTCTTTAAATCTTATGATATATTTAAAAAGATTTATGATATATCTTATATAAATCTTTGATAACGAGGATAAGTGTGACGACAGCAAAGATCCATTTCAAGGTTGCGACTATTTTATACGGAGTCACTTCCCATCTGGATAGGAAAAAAAAGCTTATGAGGAGATAAGCGACAAAAGCCAAAGAGAGGATGATGAAGATGAGAGAACGTCCGACTCGTTTGATAGCTTTGACGCAGGTGTTTTGTGAGAGCAAAACTTTGCCTAAAGGCAAAATCCAAGAACATCTTGATATGCCTGTCTGGATATTTGTTCAAGTAAAATTTTGGAGTACATTCGGGATTACGTGCAAAAAAACCTGAATGTTGAGCGGGACATGAGAGACGAAAGCGCCGGAGCAAGGGGGCTTCGGCGCTTTGGCAGGGGGGTTAGTTGCCGCTTTCGTTTTGGTTTTCGCCCTGATGTTCCTGGACGTAGGTGTTGGCGGTATCAAGGGCGCCGACCCAACCGTCAAGGGAGGTGAATTTCGCGAGGTTGGTTTTGATTTCGTCGGAGGTTTCGCTGCCGTCACAGTTGGTGATTTTCGTGTTGGTGTCCACGATGGACTGGTGGGCCTGGAGCAACTGGAGGGTATTGAAGGTGCTGCAGAGGATGCCGGCGAAGGAGGTGCCGTTATTGGTGACGGATTTGTAATCGGTGTAGGCGTCGCTAAAGGCTTTTCCGTTGGTTTCGGAGTATTCGGCGAGTTTCTGCGCCAGTGTGGCACAATCGTTTCCGGCGGCGTTTACGATGTTGGCGAGGTTCTGGGCTTCGGCGACGAGGGCGGGCTGTTCGCAGGAGGAACCGTCGTCGGAACATGCCACGACGCCCAATCCCATTGCGGTTGCGGCGAGTACGCAAATCAATTTTTTCATCATGGAATCCTTTATATGTAAAAGTGTACACGGGATGTTTTATTGCAAAAAGACCATAACATCCACGGCATAAAATTCTAGCGATGTCACATTTTAAAGTCAACGCGACGGGGGTGTGGAATCTTTTGATTTTGGCGGATTAAGCAAAGGGTGGGTTTGAATTTTGTGAATAAATGTTGAAAAAATATCGGTGCATTGGGTATAATAGAAAAGGATTTTTGTTTTAAGGAGGTTTTATGACGACGTTTGATTTAAAATCCTTCCGCAAATCCGCTCAAAATGCCGTTCAATCGGTGTCCAAGGCGGGCATCCGCACGGTGTCCGGGACGGTCGAGACGGCGGTTGGCCGTCTGCAGCAGCCAGCCCGGCGCCCGTCGGCCACCCGGCGCAATGTTCCCCTAGGGACGGCCACGGTGACCGCTTCGGCGCTCAACGTGCGTTCGGGCGCCGGGATGAATTACCCGCGCATCGGCGGGCTCGTCAAAGGTCAGTCCGTGCCATATTACGAAGAAAAAGACGGCTGGCTGCGGATCGCTTACGGCACCAAAATCGGGTGGGTGAGTGCCCAGTATACGACGTACACGCCATCGACCGATCCCGGCACGACCGAGCCCACCGAGCCCACCGAGCCCGGTACGACCGAGCCTTCGTTCACCGCGTTCGATGTCCGCGTCACCGCCTCGGACGGGCTTAACGTGCGGACCGGGCCCGGCGCCAGCAATACCAAAATCGGAGCGCTCACGGCCGGCACCGTCGTCACGGTACAGGGTGAGCAGGACGGGTGGTATAAAATCGATTACAATGGCAGCACGGGGTGGATTTGTGCCGAGTACACCGAAAAAGTCGACGGCGGTTCCACGGGAGGCGGCGAGTCCGAAACGACCAAAAAAGTCACGACGACGACCGCGCTGAATTTGAGGGACAAGCCCGGGAATGGCTCTTCGGCTGCATCCGGTTCGCAGGTTCTGGCCACCATGCCCGCCGGGACAATGCTCGAAGTGCAGGCCGAACAGGACGGTTGGTACAAAGTCACGTACAATGGCATCACGGGTTGGTGTTGCGCGGATTATACCGCCCCTTATGTCGAATACACCGGTTCCGGAAAACCCGCCGATGCCGTGGCTCTGGCTCAGAAATACCTTGGCAAAACGACCAAGGATCTTGTCGGCGTTCTCCCGTATCTCACCGATTTGTCGCCGTATGCCGGCACCAACAACGGTTATGATCTCAACTGTGCAAATTTTGTGTCCGCCATCCTCCAGAACTGCTCGCTTTTGGGCACCCATGTCATCAACTGCTCCAGCCTTCGTTCTGCCTGCACCAGCTTTGGCTACCGCATCGTGTCAAAGGCCAGCGCGAAGCCCGGCGACGTCTGGATCAGCAGTGGGCACACCGAAATCGTCGAGACGAACAACGGCGGCAAAATCACCATGATCGGTTCCAACAACGGCGGCGATGATGTCCAGGAAGTTTCGCGGGATTCGTGGAGCGCGCAAAATGTCGATGCCGACATCTATTCTCTCCAGTAGAGAGGGTTAGCGCGACCTCCCGCGGGTGTGGCACGTATCACGCCGCCGCCCGATTCAGGCTGGGGCGTATGGCCCTGTGGGCCATAGCCCCGGCGGCGCGACGTATGGCCCTGTGGGCCATAGACGCGCCTCACCCCAAAAAACCTCAATTGCATCTGGAACCGCTTTTGGCGTAAGGATAGCGTTGCGGATTATGTGAGATAACCGCATACACTTTTGATGAGGGCATGCCCAATATGAACATCACCGACACGAAATTGGATTTTACGATAGAAAAGCTAGGAACGGCGCGGATTTCTTCGCCGTTGCACCTTTCGACCCGGCTCAACGACATGGTGGCGAACTATGTCAGCGACGATGAGTTTATCCTTCACAATATCGACCATGTGATAGATGAGAATGGACTCAGTCTTCAGCTGGCGCGTCAGAATCTGCTCGAAAAGGCGGGGCCTCGGGAGAGGTTGTATTTTGATCCCAAGAAAGTGTGCGCCGGCATTGTCACATGTGGCGGACTTTGTCCTGGCCTCAATGACGTCATTCGCTCGCTTGTCATGACGCTGTGGTATCAGTACGGGGTGCGCACGATTCTCGGGATTCCCTATGGATACTGCGGTTTTCTGCCCGAATATGGCTATGAGCCGCGTCGTCTTGAACCCGGGGATGTTTCGGTCATTCACCACCACGGCGGCACCATGCTCGGTTCGTCGCGCGGCGGGGCCAGGACCGAGGAAATCATGGACACGATCGAACAGCTCAACCTCAACATTCTGTTCACGATTGGCGGGGACGGCACGCAGAAAGGCGCGCTGGCCCTTTATGAGGCGGCGAAGGCGCGCGGGCGCAAACTCGCCATTGTCGGCATTCCCAAAACGATCGACAACGATTTGAGTTTTGTCCAGCGCTCGTTCGGTTTTGAGACGGCGGTGTCGAAGGCGGTCGACGCGGTGGCCGCGGCGCATACCGAGGCCGTCAGCGCCATCAACGGCGTGGGGCTTGTCAAGGTCATGGGGCGCGAGTCCGGATTTATTGCCTCCCATACGGCGCTGGCTTCCAATGATGTCAACTACGTGCTCATCCCGGAGGTGCCTTTTGAGCTCGAAGGGCCCAACGGGTTGTGGGAAAGCCTGAAAGCACGGTTGCAGCGCCGCAGCCATGCCGTCATTCTCGTCGCAGAAGGCGCGGGGCAGCAGCTCCTGAAGAGTTCGGATCTCGTCGATGCTTCGGGGAACAAAATTCTTTCCGATATCGGCGTTTTCCTCAAGACAAAGATTTCCCAGCTCGCCAAGCGCGACGGCGTCACGGTCAATCTCAAATACATCGACCCGAGTTACATTATTCGTGGAAGCGCGGCCAATCCCAACGATTCGATTTACTGCTCGCGTCTTGGGGCACATGCGGCACATGCCGCCATGAGCGGACGGACGGGTCTGCTCGTGTCGATGCTTCACGAGGAGTACGTCCACATCCCCATCAAACTCTCGGTCGGACGTCGAAACGTGGTTGATCCCGAAAGCGATTTGTGGCGCGACGTCCTCGTACAGACTGGACAGCCTGCGCTGATGCTCAATCAGCCCGAAGAGCCGCTTCAATGACGGATATATCGCCGGCCCGGAGGGCACACGCCATCTCCATCGAAGCCGCCCGGGACGGCTTCGACTGGGAAAATCCGAACGACGTCCTCGACAAAATTGCCGAAGAACTCGACGAAATCCGGAGCGCCCTGACCCATCATGAATCCCTCGCCCGCATTGAGGAGGAAGTTGGCGATCTCTTCTTTGCCCTTGTCAACTTCAATCGAAAGATGCAGATCGATTCCGATGCCGCCTTCACTCAGGGCGTCCTGAAATTCGAGAGGCGCTATCGCGCCCTGCAAAAGCGCGCTTCACAACTTCATCTTTCCCTTCAGGCGCTCGACCCTCAGACGCTCGATGCGCTTTGGAATGACGTCAAATCCGAGGAAAATCATGGCCGCGAATTCATCTGATTCCCTTCTCTCCGTTCTCATGAAGTCAAACAACGCGATGAGTGGTGTGACGACGCTCGTCGACGCCATGATGTCGATTCAGACTCAGCTGTCCGAAATTCAGGAAAATCAGCGCAAAATCATCAAATCTCTGCGCGACATCCGGACTGAACAGCGCGCGCGCCTGAGCGATCTCAAAAAGACGACCCAGGTCCTGATGAAGGCCACGCATTCGGCGCTTTCCGATCAGCTCAACGAAATCCAGGATTCTGTCGACGAACAGCTCGGCGATGATGGCAGTGATTCCGGCGATTTTGACAACCTCTTTTAGGTCGATGGGAGGGTGGCGACCAAAAGTGCGTCGCCATTTCATCATAAAAAAAAGGCTTTGGTTTCCCAAAGCCTTTTTTTGTGCCGTCCGGCGCATGTTATTTGAGTTTGAAGATGGTCTCGATGGCGCCGAATCTCAGGAGATCGCCGTCTTTGAGGAATTTGCGTTCGACCTTTTCGTTGTTCACGTACAGACCGTTGCTCGACCCGAAATCGCGGACTTCATAACGCATGCCGTCGTCGGCCTTGATGGCCGCATGTTTGCGCGAGACCGAGGCGTCGGCGAGATAGATGTCGTTTTCGGGACGGCAGCCGATGGTCGTGATTTCTTTTTTGATGAAAAACGTGGTGTCGGCCATGACGCCTTTGGTGATGGTGACCTTGCCTCTGTCCGGCATCTGATAGTACGGGCAGTCAGGGAGTCCGCCGGAGAGGCAGAACTCGCCTTTGAATCCGTAAAGCTGGGTCGGAATGGTTTTTCCGCATGTCGAACAGACGACTTCCTGCGGGCCTTCGTCGACGTATTCCTCGTCGTCGTTGGTGCCGCGGCGGATGGCAATGAACACCCCGACGCCCACGCCTGCGAGCAAAATCGTGAGGAGGGTGACCCAGAGCCAGGTTCTATTCTTTTTTAGCTGAGGCCATGTAATTTTGACGGCAGCCTTGTCTTCGCTGTTGCTCGTTTTGACGACGAGCTGGAGGCTGTATTTGCCCGGATCGAGGTAATTGCCCCCGTCCATGTTGAGGGTTGCGTCATATATATATTTTTTGAATATATAATTATAAACGCTGCTCTGAATGATCTGCTGGAAAGAGGCGAGGCTTTCGGCCTGGTAATAGACGCCGCCCGTGCTCGTCGCAATGCGTTTGAGGAGATCGACGTTGGAGAGCGCGGCGGCCCCGTCCGGGCTGTATCCGATGATGACGGGTTTGATGTTGCTTTTCTTGAGCTGATCGTTAAACGCGGCGATGATGGGCGTGGCCCGGTCGCGTTCGCCCACAAGCGCCCCCTCGGCGTCGCTGATGAAAACGAGGTATTTTTGAGAGACATTCTGTAGATTGTCGAGTACCGAAATCGCCGGCGAAAACGTCGAAAACAGATTCGGCTCAAGAACGTCTGTCGTCTGAAGTTCGTGAATTTGGCGAACGAGCGAGCCCTCCGACGCCTTCGTCCATCCCAGCGTCGTCCCCGTGACATCGTAGGCAATCGCGTTGACCATATCGATGGGACGGTTCATCATTTGTATGAGCGTGGTCAGCGTCGTCCGGATGGCAAAACTCTCTTCCGAATAGTTTTTGGCAATCGGAAATACAAACAACACGCCCACCCCGCGGTCGCCGTCCGTAAAGTCGCGCATTTCCGCGTGCACCACCTCCGGCGCCTTGCCGTCGAGCAGCACCTGGCAGTTTTCGGTGTTGATCCCCGTGATCGCCGTCTGATTTTCGCCTTGGCGCAGGTCAAAATAGACCGAAACTTTCGCCTCCTCGGCAGGAGATAGGTTGGCAGGCGTCTCCACGTCGACTATCGTGAGCGTATTCGCCCACGCCGGGGTCGGTATCAGAATGAGAAAAAATAAAATCAACCATTTCCCAAACGCCTGGGGAGATGTTCGCATAATGTCCTCCAACAAATCATCTTCAAAGTGTCACGGATGGCACCGACACAAAAAAAGGCGGATCTTTATCACAGCCTCCAGACACTGACAATATTTTGGCACGCGGCGCTCGCCAAGTCGTGCGCCGCGCCGCGGGCTATGGCTGCGCCATACGCCCGCGTTCGCTTCCATGACCCGGGCTATGGGGGGCGAACCGCCCCCCATACGCCCCGGGCGACGGGCTATGGCTGCGCCAAACGCCCCGCGGTTTTGGGGGGCGTCGCCCCCCGGCGCGCCAGAAGAATGGACACACCCTACAAAAGACACATCGGCAATCCAAGCGCCAGCTGCGTGATCACATCCGGCGGCGTCAGTATCGCCGCCACGATGAAAATGATGACCACCGCCATCCGCCAGTGTTTCACCAGACACTTGGACGAAATGACCCCGAGCTTCGTCATAAACCAGCTGAATATCGGCATCTCAAAGACGATCCCAAAGGCCACAATCAGACGCACCACCAAATCATAATAAGAGGCCATCGATATTTGGGCTGTCGCCGCAAACTCGTGGGTTATCCCCGCATCAATCAACGTTTTGAGGCCAAGCGGAAGTATCAATAAATAACAAAATATCGCTCCCACAAGAAATACTACGGTCGAACTCGCCACAAGCGGCACAAGAAGACGCTTTTCTCGCGCATAAAGGCCGGGCGCGATAAATCGCCATATCTGAAAAAAGACATAGGGAGAGGTCAGAATAAATCCCGACAAAATGCTGATTTTCAGATACACAAAAAAGGGTTCCACCGGATTGAGAAACACGAGTTCCCGCGATTCTTCGGGCAATGCGTCAAATATGGGGGCCGCCAGAAATCCATATAGCATCGGAGCAAAGGAAAAACACGCCAGTGTTCCTATCAATATGGCCAGAATGATGCGAAATAGCCGCGCCCTGAGTTCTATAAAATGCGCCATAAAGGGCATTTCTTTTAATTTTTCGCTTTGAGGATCCAATGGCCCCTGCACGTTGCCGGGCGTTTCATGGGCGTTGTCTTGAGCCGGTGGGATCGTTTTTTCGGAAGCCTCTTTAGACATTTTGTTCGATTCCTAGAGGAATGTGTCGCAACGTCGCCGTCGCGGGTTGAGCCACAGGAAGGATGCGTGGACGCTCAAAGGCTTTCCCTGTATGCGGCAAATCGATCAATACCCCCCTGGTTTCCCCGTCATCTGATGGCACGGCCGGTGGGAGCGATACTCGGCTTCGCGTCACCAGACGCGATACCGGCCCCGGCAACAACGCCACATGCGGCAACGCCACGCGATGTTGTCCTCCGGTTCGATCCGTCCGATCCAGCGCGAGGCATTCATCAGACGCGGATCTGCACGGTGTATTCTTGTCCGGGACATCCTCCACCGGCGCGACGGACGCATGCGATACGTTTGCGGAAAACACATCCTCGGTTTTTTCAATCGGCGCGGTGACCTCGTCTTTGACCTGCACCAGCTCTGTCTGGACGCGCTGGAGTTCCTCGCGAATCGCACCAAGGTTCCCCTGGAGATCGTGTACCGATGCGTCGTCGGTGATCGCCTGTGTCAGACTCGTCGCGGCGCTGCGCGTCTTTGCACTCCATCGTCCAAGCATCCGCGCTGCGCGCGGCATGTGCTCCGGACCAAGCACAAGCGTCGCCACCAGCACGATAAAGAGGATTTCAGGGAACCCAAGACCAAACATTACTCGTACCGCAAACCTTCCACAGGGGACATCTGAGTGGCCCACCACGACGGATAGAGCGTGGCCAGAAAACTGATAAACAACGTCACAATCCCCACCCCCGCAAATACCGACGCTTCGAGTTTTACCGGCAAGGTATTGATGAGATACACCGTCGAATCGAGCTCAAAATCGTACAGCGTCAGCAATTCGCAAACGCCAAGGCCACCCAGCAAGCCAAGCACCGTTCCCACGCCGCCGATAAACATGCCTTGATAGATAAACATGCGCATGATCATGCCGTCGCTGGCCCCCAGCGATTTCATAATCGAAATGTCGCGCTGTTTGTCCAGCACCATCATGATCAGCGTTCCCACGATGTTAAAACTCGCCACGATGACGATGAACAGCATGATGATCGTCAGCGTCACTTTCTGAAGGTGCAGACTCGTAAACAGATTGCGGTTCAAATCCTGCCAATCGATGACTTTGAAACGTTCAAGTCCCGGCTGATCGTTGAGGATCGGCGTCACGGCATCGCGCAGCTCCCCCGTTTTGGTGATATCCTTGACGCGGACTTCGACGCCAGTCACCACGTCGTCGAGATTGAAAAATTCCTGCAATGCCTTGTAATCGCATATCAGCAGACGATTGTCGTAATCGTAAAATCCCGAATCATAAAGTGCAATGATCCTGAAACGTTTTTGTGTAGGATCCATCTGACTCGGTCCGAACCGGTGTTCCCCCACGATGCCTCGCCGTGGTGAGATCACGCGCACTTCATCGCCAATCCCTGCCTTGAGTTTTTCGGCCAGCACGCGGCCAATGATGATCGGCGGAACCTCTCCGTCGCGTTCAGGGCGATAGTGAAGTTCCTTGAGTACTTCCGCTCGCGTCGTGTCGTCTTGTGTGATGATGTATTTGGCCAAATCACTGACCCCCATCATCGTTTCGGGTTCCACCCCCTTGATGAGAATCCCAGAGACCTTGGAGCCTATCGCAATCATCATTTCGTGAAAAATAAACGGCGCCGTTTCGAGCACATCGGACGAATACGATTCGAGCTTCTTCTGAACCTCGCGATATTCGCGAAAATCATCCTGCTTATACGTCATCACCAGCACATGGCTGTTGACGCCAAGCACCTTGTCGCGAAAGACGTCCTCAAAACCACCCGCCACGGAAATGACCGATACGAGGGCCATCACTCCCAAAAACACCCCGCAAATCGAAATGATCGAGATGATCGACAGACTAATCCGCGCACGGTTGAGCAGGTATCGTAGACCGACGAAATATTCAAACATAAGGTCAGCATCTCAAAAAAAGGAGTGCCCCGTCACAGGCAAAAAGCCACGTCCGGCTCAATGACAAGAAATTACGCCCCAGTTGGGCGGCGGAATCTAACCATCTCCACAGGCCGCGACAAATTCTTTTTTTTGTGTGTGGGGGGACGCAGTCCCCCCACGCCCCCCGAAATGGGGGAAGGGGGAGGGGGGGGGGGGGGTGGCCAATTATGCTATTATTAGGTGGTTGGGGGGTGGGGGGGGGGTGGGGGGGGGGGGTGGTGGGGGTTGGGGGGGGGGGGGTGTTGTT
>CAMCLY010000091.1 GCA_945875805.1 uncultured Myxococcales bacterium
CATGGTCGGACGGGGTGGTGTTGTGGCTGCGGAGGTCTGATGTGAGGTGGCGGCCTGTAATCAGGGGAGGGGGCGCGCATTTTCCTGATTTTATGGGTGGCTTCATTTTTTTGAGTGTGGGGGTGTTCCTCGTCATAAAAGTGTGGGGGTGTGGACAAAAAACAGGGTGAAAGGATTAGGAATTGCATATTGTCCATGGTCCTGATTGGGACGCTTGGATTTGGCCGAAGATTCTGGGCAGTCCTGTTGGAGCCCTGAAAGGACAGGGATGTGTTTGTCCGTGAGGGCGTCATTTCTTCGGAGCGGAGCTGGTCATCCCTTTGGAGTCCGGAGTTGTGTTGTCCGCCCATTGCGTGATTAGGAATAGAATCAGAATAACCCTACAGAGTTGACGAGAGGAAAAGTATGTCAGACCAAAAGGATAAAGAGTTGTTGTCGTCGCTTCATGCGCTCCGTGAAGCCCTGTCTGCACATGCCGATCAAGTTTTGGATGCGTCGGAGTATGTCTCTCTGAGTCAGTCGTTTGATCGTCTTTATCTTGGGTATCAGTCTGGTGCGTACACGCCGGAGCAGACGCGCGAGGGGATGTCCGAGATACGGGCGCGTCTTTCAGGAGATGCGAGCTCATCCCGAGTGCTTGTGCCTTCGATGTCGACGCGTCGTGATGCGGTGCTCGTCCGAAATTACCGCGATCTTGCGACGCGTCTTCTGGATGAATCCCGGGGTAGCTGGGACAGCCGTCACGTGGAGATTGTGCAGGGTGCCATCAGTCATCTTGCAGGGACATCGGAGGGTGCCTCTGTGGCCCGTGCGCTTCAGTCCCGCATGAGCGAGAGCGTCTGGCTTGGCGGTCTTGAACTGGCGGACAGTCTTTCGGAGATTGCGCAGGAGACGTCCGACCTCCAGAACTCGCTGTGGGAGGCTCTGGGTGAAAGGACGTCGGGAGAACGCCGAGAGATGTCCGCCGGGGAGACGCCTCGCGAACTGGCGGTGTCGGAATCGATGCCCAGTCAGGCCGAAGTTCGGCGTGCCGTGGAGCAGGCGCGTCTTCAGGCCTGGCGCAATGAGTCTGAATCCCTTAAATCGGCCCGGCGTCACGTCGACGCGTTGGCGATGAAAGTGGCGCAGGAACGTCTTGTTGCCGAACAGAACGCGCAGAAAGAAACGGAGCGTCGGGCTGTGCAAAGCCTCATGGATGCGGCACAACGCGTGGTGGCCAGCGAATACCGTCGTCTGGGTGATATTTACCGTCAGGCCGTGGCGAATGCCGGTCCACAGGCGTCTTCGCAGGAACGCCAGGCGCTCTTTCACGGTATTGAAGCCTCGATGCAGGGGGATACGAGCCGTATGAGTGCCGAGGAACTCAGGGGATATGCACGCCATGCGCGCGAGAGCCTTTCGGCGCTTGCCGACAAGTCGCCTGCCGTCAAACAGGCCATTCGCGACATTGAGCGTCTCGACGCCCGTGCCCGCGTCATGGCCGAGATGAATCGTCCTGCTCCGTCGTCGTCGGTTCCGGATCAGGAAAGCGAGGATTCGCGAGACGCCATGCTTCAGGCGCGTCTCTTTTTCGATCAAAAGAGGCTTCAGTTTGAGCGCCATGCTTCCGATATGCCCGAGACGGCCAATCTTCTCAAGGCGCTTGACTATGAGATGCCCGTGAGTGCCGAGCCTGCGCAGAAGTCAGGCTATGGCCGGACGTTGGAGCAGATCAAGCGCGTGCGTCAGATTGCACAGAGCGCGTTTTCTGGCGACGTAGGCATGTATGCCCCCACGGCGGGTGCCGAATATACGCGGAATGTTTCGTCGGCGCTCCACATGGCCGACAAGGCCGTGCCAGTCCCGTCGGCCATGCCCACGCTCCAGTCGAGTTTGGCCCAGCGTTCCAACCGGGTTTTGCGCGATGTCAAACAATTGGCGTTTCTTCCGTCTGTGCGATCCGACATGGGGTTCACCACGCCGAAGACGCAAATCGAGCCGAGTGCCAAGCCCCTCTTCAAACGCGTGCGCTTTTCGCAGGATAACCCGGAGGTCAACGAGATGTTGCCTTCCCTCTATCGCATTGCCGGTCTCAAAATGGCCGAACAGAAAGGAGCTTCGCCGTTGAGAAAATCCCATTTTGATCTCGACTTGCGCGGTGCCAATCTCGAAATCGTCAAGATCATCGAAAATCAGTTTGATTCTGGGGTTCGCGGCCGTCAGACCGAACAGGTGTCCGGGGCCAGTTTTGACGCCTCCCAGCGTCAGCCCGACAGTTCCGATCCCCACAACCGGGCGTTGGGCATCATCTCAGACTGGATCGACAGCCATCACGACAGTCGCCGCATGGCGGCCGATACCAAGTCGCTCATTCAGACCGGTCGAATGAAGGGCGGGAACGTCGAAACCGCGCTCAAAGGTGAGGCCATGACCCTGCCGGCTTCCGTTCAGGAAAAATTGTCTCCCTTCCTCAATTTTGATCTGTCCAAAATCAAGGTGTACAGCGGTCCCGTTGCGGCCATGGCCTCGGAGGCCATGGGTGCCCACGCCTTTACCCTCGGACAGAGCATTTTCCTCGGTAAAAACAAGCTCGATTTCTCCACTCCCGAAGGCCTCGGCCTTCTCGCCCACGAGTTGCTCCACACATCGCACTTCAGTTCCGGCTCGTCCGTCGAATCCAAGGAACAGGAGGCCGAGGCCATGGAGGCGCGCGTCAAGAGTGCCTTTGGAAACGGCAGTCCCACCCTCGCCCTCGAAAAAACGACAGACAAAAAATCCAACGATCAAGTCGATACGCGCAACAGCAAGACCGGGATGCTCAAGCCCAACTCTGTGGGCGCGGTATACCGCCACGATCCGGATTACGTCTTCGATTTCGTGTGCGACATCGTCTTTGACCGCCTGATCGAAGAAGTGCGTTTGGAACGCGAAAGAAATGGTGAAGACCGTTAGTCGTTCATGGTGTGGGGGCAAAAACAGGCCCCCACGCGTTTGTGTTTTTGGGCGGGGATTTTTTGATTTTTTGTGTTTGACTGCCGACTGAGGTGGCGCGTGGGGGCGCGTTTCAGGGGGCCATGGCGTAAAGGGCGGAGGGGGGCGCGGCGTATTGAGGCGCAGCCGAAATAGCCGCGTTGGGGGGAGGCTTCCCCCCTCCCCAAAAAAGCATGAACTCGTGGACGACTTAAAGTGGCGTGTCGTCGACGATGAACCTGGCGATGGTGGATTTGTTCGAGAAGGTCGTCAGGGCGCCCTGGGTCAGGACGGGGGCGGAAGTGAAATCGAAGCCGGTGTCGATGACATGGCGGAGGTCACCGGATTTGCGGTCGAGAATGACGAGTCCGTAGCGCTGAACGGAGGCGTAGATGCTGTTTTTTCCGAGGGCAATGGCGGAGATGAGTGCTTCTTTTTGAATGATATTTTGCCAGATGGTCTCGCCGGTGCCGCGTTGGAGGCGGAAGATGCCCGACTGAGAGGAGAGGTAGAGGCTGTCCTGGAACGCGCGAATGGCGCTGATTCCGAAGATGTCGCGTTGCCAGAGGGTTTGTCCGTTGTCGGCATCGAGGGCGTATAGCCCGCCGGAGGAGGAGGCGACGTAGAGGAGGTTTTCGATTTTGACGGGGGTGACGTCGAGGTCTTTGAAACGTGCGGAGGGGGCGAGTTCGCGGCTCCAGATGGCGGTGCCGTTGTCGGCGGCGTAGGCGACGAGGAAGCCGTCGGAAAAACCGGCGTAAATGACGTTTCCGTCGATGAGTGGGGCGGACTGTCCGTACATGCTGAATTCCTGACTGCGCGGACGTTCGCGACGCCATTTGAGGGTGCCGTTGTCCTCGTTCAGGACGAAGATGCGGTTGTTGGCGTTGACGCATGCGACGAGTCCGTTGGCGACGGACAGGCTGTTTTCGACGGCGGCTCCGGTTTGGTATCTCCAGACTTCCTCGCCGTTGCTTTTTTTGAGCCGGACGACGGATCCGTCGCTGAGTCCGACATAAACCGCCTGTGTGGTGACGACGGGGCCCGCGGTCACGGGCATGTCCATGGAGATATTCCAGACGGGGAGGGCTTTGGCTTCGTCGATGGCGACGACGCGTCCAAGGGAAGAGGCGACGTAGGTGACGCCGCCGGAGGTGCTGACGTTCCCCAGTTCGAGGGGATTTCCGCCGAGCGGTTTGACGGGTGAGGAATTGAGGGGGTAGACCCAGTCGTATTCGAGGTCGAACTGCGCGCTGTGGGGGAGGGTTCGCGCGGTCTGCCCGGAACCCGAGGCGCAGCCGGCGAGGGCCAGCGCGCAGAGCGTCGAGAAAGAAAGGTGCAGGAGCCGTGGGATCATAGGGCGGCCTGGGGCGCGGGAGCGACCTTGATGTGTTTCTGCCAGTCCGGGGTCAGGAAGCGCAGGCGGGCACTGGCGATGGCCTTGTCGTCATCCTGTCCGAATTCGTTGACGACCTGACTGTAGGCGGCGATAGCTTTGTCGGTATCTCCGTTCAGCTCGTAAATGCGTCCCTTTTTGAGGGTGGCGTAGGAACTGAACCCCGGGTGAGCGGTGAGGATGGTGTCGAGCAGGGCGATGGCTTCCTGATTTTTTTTCTGAGAAACGAGGAGTTCGACCTGTCCCAGTTGCGCAAAGAGCTTGATGTCCCCGTTTGAACTGGCGGCCGCCTTGTCGTAGGCGCTTTGCGCGCCGTCTTTATGGTCGAGCCTGGCCATGGTGCCCGCGAGCATCAGTTCGCCGGTTGTGCGGGTCTGTTCGTGGGTTATGGAAGGGAGTTCCTTCTGAAGATGGGCTTCGATGGCACCGTATCGCGCCGCATCGTTCGGGACGGTGTAGGAAAAGCGGAGGATGTCCGAGGTTTCGGCGGCGATGCCCTGGCTTTCGAGATACTGTTGCCGGGCGGCTTCGATTTCGTCGGCCTGAGCCCGGGTGTATGCGGTGTAGGTGACGAGGGCCGAAACGAGGGGCTCATTGCTGGCGGCCACCCGGCTGTCCAGATAACGCTGAATGCCAAACCACGAAAAAGCCGCAATTACAATGAGGCAACTCACGCCGATGACCATGCGCCGGTGTTCCAACAACCACGAAAAAATCGACCCCGATGTCGCCAGAAATTTGTCGCTCATTTCGGGGGCGGTCGCCTCTTTGGGCGCCGCAGAAGCCCCTTCCGGGGGCAGAACCTCGGGTTCGAGTGGTTGACGCGGGGCTTCTTCTTCAATTTTTTTGCGAATTTTAATCGCCATAATGCTACTCCTATGGGCCACGTTTTGTGCCGCAAAAACGCCGTGCGTTGTAGACCGAATCACAAGGAGGTGTCAACGGATTCGGCGGCTTTTGCCCTATGGCGTCCGAATGGCGGTGCCGAGTTTCTGGTTCATCGTCGCGAGTGTTTCTCCCAAATCGCTCTCTCCGCATCCTTTGAGCGCAACCTCGACGCGGGCGGACGCGAGCAGTTGCAGACTCATGCACCTGGAGACGGTTCCGGATGTGCATGAAGCCTGAAATTCGCGTTTCCATCCGGCCATTTGAGGGGCGTTTTCCGCCGTCCATCGCTTCAAAATCTCCCCGCGCGACTGGCAGTCCCCGGCCGTTTCGAGCGCTTCCGCCAACGCATTGAGCTGTCGCGTCATCGGTTCCGCCTCGCTTGCTGTCTCCTGACATCGCGGAAAAGACAGCATGCCCAACAGCGCAATCCATAGCGCGCCGTGGCGAAATGTCTGATTCGGGGGCATCGGTTCTCCTTTTTTTGTGTGTGGGGGGGGAAGTGTCCCCCCAACGCGGCTATTGCCCCAAGGGGGCCTGCCCTCTTGGGGCAATACGCCGCGCCCCCCTCACGGCAGATACGGACGCGGCGTCTCTCACGATACCGTCATTGTTCGGCGGAATCGGGGGGAAGGTCGCGCACCGCGGGGGCGGGGCCGGTGGCCGTCCAGTCCGGGATCCGTCCCCAGTCGCCCCCGTTGGCGCGCAACGCCTCGATGAGCGTGATCATCTGGGTTTTGGTCATGTGGGGTGAAATCATGTACTCGTGGGCAAATTGTGCGTCTTCGAGCGAGATGTCAAGCCGGGGGAGAATCCTGTTTCCAAAGACGATATACGTCGGCAGAAGATTGTGGTTGAAATGCTCGCCGTTTTGGCCTTCGAGCAGATGGCTGTCGATGTACGGGTCGTGGGTGGGATAGAGGTTGACAAACGTCAGGGTTTTTGGGGCGATGCCGTCGTTCTGCCGCACCGGGCGCGGGCCTCCGCCCAGGGCGCCTGCATGCACATAGGTGACGCCGTTGAGGTGTGCCGGAAAATAGGCCTGTTGATGCCCGTTGAGGACGAGCTGGACGCGGTGCCGGGAGAGGAGTTCTTCAAGACGCGAGTCCCGGCATATCTCGGTGGGCTTGATCGTCGTGATGGGGAACAGCGGAACGTGAAAAAAGACGACAGGCCGCGTTTGTGTGGGATTGTTTTTGAGCTGGTTTTCCAGCCACGTGAACTGTTCCTCGCTCAGCGGATCGAGGGTCGAGACATCCAGACCGATAAAGAGGACGCCCTTTAGGGTAAACGCGTAATACAAAGGGTATTGGCTGTCGTCGACGTACTCCAGATCGGGTTTGTGCTGGTTCCATTCGTCGATATAAATGGCGCGTTCGTTGGCGTAGCGTTCATAGGCGGACCCGTCGTGATTGCCGACGACCTGGGCCATGGGGATGCCGGCTTCCTTGAGCCGGTTGGTGACGGTTTCGTGAAATCCCGCCCACATTTTTCGGTAGTTGAGTTTGGCTTTTTGTCCGGCGACCATGTCGCCCACGTTGATGACGATGTCGGGGTGTTCTTCGATGATTTTGTCGATACCTTTGACGACTTCGGGGTCGTATTCTGCGGATCCGTATCGCCCGTTCATGTCGGAAATGACGGCGAGTCGGAGCATGGGGGCCTCGTTGGGTTGGGGGGTGACGTCGGGGAGCGGAGCTTCGGTCGTCACATCCATCACTTCGGGGGATACGACCGGACTTCGTGTGCCGGACGGGGTGTCGTTCTGGACGGCCTGGGTGGCGCAGCTCAGACGCAGCACGCTCAGCAGGAGTAACGGGATAACGCAGAGTTTGTGGATTCCATGCATGGGGGACACCTCCTGGTTTTTGGGGGCCTCAATGGCCGTCGGAATGGTATACACGGCGTTAGGAAAAGTCTAAAATTTGAAAGGATGTCTTTTGGCCTGGGAGGGCAGTTTGTATGGATATTGTGCAGATACGCCGGGAATTTCATCGCCACCCGGAGCTTGGGTATGAAGAGACATGGACGTCGGCGCGCATTGCGCAGATTCTTGGTGCGCTTGGCATCGGGGTGACGTGTGGGGTGGCGGGCACCGGGGTAGTTGGGGTGTTGCGGGGACGGGATTCGTCGCTGGGCGCCCTGGGGTATCGCGCGGACATGGATGCGCTCCCGGTGACCGAACGCACGGGACTCGAGTTTGCGGCGACCAACGGGTGCATGCATGCCTGCGGTCACGACGCCCATATCGCCGTGGCCCTCGGGGTGGCGGAACGCATGGCGCGCGCTTCGGCTGGTTCGCCGTGTCTTGCGCATGACCTGGTGTTTGTCTTCCAGCCCAACGAGGAAGGGGCGCCGGGGGAAAAGCCGTCCGGCGCGGAATGGATGTGCCGGGAGGGCGTTTTGGAGCGCTTTGGTATCCGTCGGATGCTGGCGATTCACTGCGATCCCGATCTTGAGGCGGGCAAGTTGGGGCTGTGTCAGGGGGCGGTGTGGGCCGCCTCCGCGCGCTTTGTCATCTCCGTGACGGGAGAGGCGGCGCATGCCGCCTACCCGGAGCGAGGACGCGACGCCCTGTGGGCCGCCTCGCAAATCGTGTCGTCGGTCTATGCCGCCATGGCGCGACGGCGGGCGAAAAAAAATGAGGTGGTGTCGATATGCAGACTGCAGGCAGGGTGTGCGTTTAACGTCATTGCCGGTTCGGCGTCGATGGAAGGCATCCTCCGTGCGTCGTCGCATGAGGAGATTCGCCAAATCTTTGGCGTGTTGAAAGAAACCGCGCAGGGCGTGGCCGACGCGTGCCGCGTCGGGGTGGAGACGGTCCTGTATCTTGGCGCAGAGGCCGTCATCAATGATGCGGCGATGGTCGCCTGTGCGAGCCATGTGTGGCAGGCCATGAATGTTGCCGCCGCGGTGGACATGAAGATGGCGTCTGAGGACTTTTCGTCCTTTTCGGCGCGAATCCCGTGTCTGTATGCCATGATGGGCGTCAAAAAAGCCAATGGGTGCGCCCCGCTGCACGCCGACACGTTCGACATCGACGAAAAAGTGCTGGAACCGACCGTCGGGGCGATGTGTGCGTTGTGCCATGCGCTGGATGAAGCCCGTAAACCTTAGAGTTTTTGGGACATCCGGTCATCAGGGGCGGCGCGTATTGCCCGCAGGCAATAGCGACGCCTGCGAGGCGTATGCGCCATGCGGCGCATAGACGAGCGCCAAAATAAGTCCGCTTGTCATTGATAATATATTAAAATGTATTTTTATGACTCAATGCGTGTGAGATATGTTGTCTTTAAAAAAAGGTTTTAATATCTATTAAAACATATCAATAGATATTAAAACCATTCTATTTAAGACTATCGTCTGTCGAGTTATAAACCGCGGCCGTAGATTTCGTAGTAACCGTTTCCGTCGATATCGTCGCTCCATAGCCAGACGGTTTTTCCGGCGTCAGTGCATCCGAGTGCGGGCTGGCGCTGGATGCCGGTGGTGACGGAGTTTGCGTTGGCGGCATCGCCGAGTTTTTTGTCGGCCAGGTTGTAGGAACGTCGTCGGATGTCGCCGTTGTTGAGACCGGCGGCGTGCCATCCGAACACGGCGTTTCCGTTGGCGGCGACGCAGACGACGGGGTTGGAGATTTTTTCGCCGGCCGCGGAGATGTGGGTGTCGGCGAAGATCTGGGTGCCGGCGGCATTGTATCCGCGTGCCTTGACGCGATAGACGCCGTTTTTGTCGGCGTCGTCTTCATAGGCGATGTAGAACGTGCCGTCGCCGTTCATGCCGATCGAGGGGTTGAGCTGTTGGCCGTCGGAGACGGAGTTGACGACAAAGGTCTTGAGGCGGTCGCTGCCGTCGGCGTTGAAGCCCTTGGCGTAAACCTGGAAGGCGCCGTTGGCGTCCTTGTCGTCTTCCCAGGTGACGACAAACGTGCCGTCGTCGGCGATGCCGACGTCGGGTTTTTGGCGCGATCCCTGGACGGTGCCCTCGACGTTGCGGTCAGCGAAGCGCTGGCTGCCGTCGGCGTTGAATCCGCGGACAAAGACCTGCGGGGTGTCGGCGCCGTTGGACTCGTCTTCCCATACGACGACGAACTGTCCGTTGGGATTCATGGCGATGGCGGGATTTCTCTGCTGGCCCTTGGCGACGGAATTGACGGTTTTTCGGGCGAAGCGTTCTTTTCCCGACGCGTCGAAGCCGCGCATGAAGATTTCGTAGACGCCGTTGGCGTCCTTGTCGTCGGCCCAGACGACGACGAAGTTTCCGTCCTTGTCCATGGCGACATCCGGGGTGCCTTGATCGCCGGCGGTCTCGGCGTTGACAAAGAACTGGCTGACCTTGTTGCAGCCGCCGCCGTAGAAGATGCGGGCGGCGATGTCATGTCCGGAGCCGTCGGCCGAACTCGAGTCGTCTTCCCAGACGGCGACGAAGGTGCCTGTCTGCCGGTTGACGGCGACGGCCGGGTATTCCTGCTGGCCGTCGCCCACGCCGTTGATGACGCGCGTGCCGAAGGTCACCGCGCCCTTGTCGCTGAACTTGTAATTGACGGGACTGGCAAACGGGCATTCAAACGAGAACTGGTGTACCTTGTCGTCCTTGTTGGCCGGATACCAGTTGCGCAGGGTCGATTCGCCGCTGGCCAGGGTCTTGACGAGTTCGGAACAGTAAAACTGGGGTTTGCTGCCCGAGAAATAGGAGTTCGGCATGACCGTAAAGGATTTTGCGGTGACCTTGTTCGTTTTGGGGTCGAACTTGAGCGTTCGCATCCACCCGTTGCCGGAGTCCGGCTCGTGGAGACAGTGCGCGCTGCACGTCCCGGAACTGCATTTCTTTTCAAACTGATAATCGACGAGCATCTCGCTGATGACGTTTCCTGTATTGCCTTTTTTCTGGCGGAACTCCGAGTCGCCGACGTGGCCGCCGACGGCCATGATGACGTTGGAATGCCTCGACACGAGTTCGTTGTACACCTCTTTTCCGTTGAGGCCGTAGGGAACGTAGCGGCCGTCCGCACCGCCCGCGTACTTCGAGTCGTCCGTGCCCGAATTGTGCGTCAGATAGCTGTGGGTCTCGACGATGACGCGGTGGTCGGGGTGTTTTTTGATGACCTCATTGGCCCAGCAGATGACGTCCTTGCGCGGCGCGTATTCCAGCGCGAGCACCAGAAACGGGATGTTCCCCACCTTGAACGTCGAGTACGAATTGGTGTCGTATTTGTACCCCGAAAACCAGGACGGATTGCCAAACGCCTTGTTCATCCGGGCGTCGTTAAAATACGTCTTGAATTTGGACGCCCCGCGCGACGGCGAGTCGTTGATGTAGTCGTGGTTTCCCGTGGCGATGGCGTAGGGGATTTTGGCCTTGTCCAGGACTTCGTGGGCGGCAGATGCAATTTTCCACTGTTCTGTGGTGTTGTTGTTGGTGATGTCGCCAAGATGAATGACGAATTTGATATTTTCTTTTGTCTTGTTGTCGACGATCCACTGGAGTTGTTTTTTATAGATGCCATTGGAGGATCGCGTGTAATTCTGCGTGTCCGGCAGCAGGACGATCGTAAAGGGGGCGCAGTCGCTGCCGCATGTATATTCGCACGTCGCGGTGGAGGCGTTGCACGTCTGGACGTCGGAGCATGTGGTGCTGTCGACCCAGGCCAGGCATCCGTTTGCCTGGGCCCGGCATTCCTGAACTTTTTGGCCGGAACACCGCTTTTTGCCCGCCTCGCAGGCGTTATTGCACTGGACGACGCAGGTGCCGCCCTCGCAGGCGTACCCCGTGCCGCACGTTTCGACGACCGTCCATTCCGGACATCCCAAAACCACCCGGCATTCCTGGACCTGCGCGCCGTTGCATTGTTTTGCGCCCGCGTCACACGACGTCTTGCATCCGTCGACACACGTCAGGGTCGCCGCGTCGCAGCTCTGTCCCGCCTCGCACGTCGTTTCGACCGTCCATTGTGCGCATCCGTGGGCGTCCGCGCTGCACGTCTCAATGCCGCCGGCCGTGCACCGTTTTGGCGTCTCCGGGCAGACCTCCGCGCAGGCGACGCAGGTCATTTCGCCCTCGTCGCAGTACGTCCCGGGTTCGCACGGATCGAGCGACCATTCGGCGCATCCCGATTCGTCCGAATTGCATTCCTCGATGCCTTCCTCGGTACAGCGCAGGCGTGACCCCTCCGGGCAGACCTCCGCGCACCCTGATTCGCAAGTTCCGGTCGATTCGTCACAATGGGTTCCCTGGTCGCACGTCTCGACGACGTTCCACACTGCGCATCCCGTCGCATCCGGCTCGCATCTGGCCACGCCCTCCGATGTGCACCGGACGGGCTCGGCCGGGTCGCAAACCTCCGTGCAGGACTGAATGCACTGGCCGATGTCCTCGTCACAGACCGTTCCGTCGGCGCATGGGGCGGACTTCCATTCCGGGCAGCCCGAGGCGCTTTCGGCACAAATCCACGATTCCTCCGCCGAACACCGCGTCGCGCCGGGCAGACAGACCGTTTCGCAGGCGTCGCCCGGGTTGTCGTCGCCCGGGTTGTCGTCGCCCGGGTTGTCGTCGCCCGG
>CAMCLY010000092.1 GCA_945875805.1 uncultured Myxococcales bacterium
GACGACTCGTCGTGGGCTGCGAATAACTGGGACGACTCGTCGTGGGCTGCGAATAACTGGGACGACTCGTCGTGGGCTGCGAATAGCTGGGACGACTCGTCGTGGGCTGCGAATAGCTGGGACGATTCGATCCCGGGAGCGGTCTGGACATACCCACCGAAGTATAACCGGGTCTTGAGTAACGCACAGGAGGATGGCTACTATAGTAGGTATGGAGATCATAATGCGTGTGGCTTGGATTGTAGTAACTGTTCCGCGCACCATAATATGTATAATAGTTATACGAACCTACGCGCGTGTAGTTATAATACCCGCTTGCGGCCCAATGATGTCTATGCGGACCGTTGATGTAACACCATTGATTTCCAACAGGAAGGGGGTGAACTCCCATGTAATAATAGGTATTAAATGAAACATTTGACACATAATAGGTTGGATCACCGACAAAGACATATCGTCCATTATCGACAACAAAGAACTCGTCAGATCCGGGATCGTAGGAATGATAGTGCACGCCCTGAACGGAACACCAGTCAGAATCGCCGTAGACATCATAAACGGGATGGGGACCGTAATATGCCACAGAAGAGACGGAAGTGCTCTTCGCATATTGTACGGAATCAGACGGAACGCTTACGAAGCAACCATTTAGAGCAAAAATGGACGCCAACAAAGTGGCCAATAATGGAATGCGACGGAACATAATCTCCTCCTGTGAAAACTTCACAAGCCATCAATCACGAATTTGGGTTCTTGGGGGTATCCCCAAGACACAGGCAATAAAGCACAAACTGTGCCATACTCATTTTTATCAAATCCTGAGCAAGACAAAAATGCCAGAAAGCCCCGAACGGGGCTTTCTGGCATCGAGCAAAATGGACAGGCTAGCTCAACTGGGCCATGGCCTGCTTTGTGGGTTCATGGTTGGGATTCACTCCAAGTGCACGATTGAACATGTCTTTGGCTCGCTTGGCGTCATTTGTCTTCAGCCGCAACATACCAAGATAATAGAAGATGTTCGTCTTGACATCGATGTCTTTGATGTTCATCTGATGAAGGAGCAAGGTCTGCATGATTTTGAGGGCGGCCTCATAATCTTCAGCCTCATAAAGCAGGATGCCGAGTTCAAGATTATTGGCAATATTATTCTTGTCTATGGCATTTGCAGCTTCAAAAGCCGTTCTTGCGGCCTCACGATTGCCTTGCAACTTAAGTATACGCCCTTTGAGGGTATAGAACGTAGGCAAGCGTTTGTTCTGTTTGTTTTCGGCGAGTTGTTCGATAATTTTGTCGAGGACAGGTTGTGCTGCCGCAAAATCGTTAGCCTTGATATAGGCATTGACGAGTTTTTCGGCGAGGTCCACATCCTCTTGATGCGAAGCGAAGACCGTAGCCAGTGCCTTGGCTTCCGTTTCGGCGAAATCGGCGTTTTCGGAAGCTGTTTCAGCGATCTTGAGAAGGATTTGTATTTTCTTTTCAGAATCCTCCTCATTTTCGGCCTGAACGTTAAGCAGATCAAGAATGGATTTGATGTCTCCTTTTTTCTGAGCAATATCCATCAAAGCGTCAAGAGCCTCAGTATTTTTAGGATCGAGCGTCAAAGCGGCCTGGTAACTGCAGGCAATTTGTTCGACATCCCATTTTCCCTTACTGATGATCCGTGCGACATGGCAGTAGACACATGCTTTTTGTGCATTGGTTGTCATGCACTCGAGTTTTCGTCTGAGGATATTGAGCGCCAAATCATACGATTTTTGCTGTTCATAAATCTCAATCAGAGAATCGATGGCCTCGAGATTATTGGGCTGTGTTTTAAAGACCTCTGTAAGTGAAGCGATGGCCGTATCGGTATCGCCCAAGTGGGTTGCAGCCAATTTTGCGAGACGAATATTGAACATGAGCTCGAGTTCTGAGCTGTCCGCCTTTTCTTTCTGTTCCTTTAGAAGCTCGAAGAGTTCCTGATAATCCTCATTTTTAGAATAGATTCTGTCGAGTCCATTGAATGCGTCCACATTTCTTGGGTCGTCGTGGAGGGCATCCTTGAGCAAGTCAATGGCGGCCAAATCATCTTTGAATGCATTTTCAGCGATTTCAGCGCGTTTGACTCGAATGGCAGCCTTTTGAACGGGTTCCTGGACCTCATCGAGCTGAGTGAGGAAGAGGTCATCGAGTTCCTGGAACTGGTCGTGTTTTCGATAAAGGTTTTCGAGAGCCTGGAAAACGAGCGGTGAGCGATGAATTTCCATCGCGCTTTGATACGCCTCTATGGCGCTGGCAGGATCGTCGAGTTTGTCCTCATACGTCTTTGCAATTTGAACGTAAACATCGAACCGGGTCTGTTCGTCCTGAACATTCAGCAGTTTACGATTGAGCATGTCGGCATATTTCTCAAACGACTCTGCCTCCTGATAGAGTACGAGGAGAGGCTCGATGGCATTCATGTCAGAATCGTCGAGCTCGACAATTTTTTCGAGGAAAGCCGTACCGCGCTGCACCAGATTCAACGTATTCAAAGCAATATCAGCACAACGGAAGAGGAGATCCTTTTGAGCCGAGACCTCGTAGGTGAGTTCGGCAATTCTGGCGAGGACGTCGAGAAGTGCCGAATTGTCCCCCATTGCAGTATAGATGTCGGCAAGTTTTCTGGCGGCCTCAATATTTTCGGAATCGATTTTGAGAATACCGACAAGAGTCGCCTTTGCGTCTTCGACATTTTGCAATTTATCGTTCTGAATTTGCGCCATCTTAAGCATGAGCGCAACTTTCTGTTCGTCATCGGTTGAAGCCTCAATGGCCTTGGAATACGCAGACACGAGTTCATTCCAAAGCATGAGTTTCTGGCCGAGTTCATCAACATAGCGGAGAACATCGACATCCGATGGGTCGAGGGAGAGCGCTTTCAGATAAGCCTCAAACGCGGCCTTTTGGTCATTCAACTCATTGAGTTGCAGCATCGCGAGCTGTTTAATAATGCCCATGGCGTCGACGGGATCTTGGGTCGCCTCGAATTTAGCCTGCAACAATCGGGTGTATTTCTGGAATTCTTTAGCCTCCTGATATTTTGGCTCAAGGATATCGACGATATCCAAAACGAGTTCTTTGTGTCCGAGCAACGTCTCAAGAGCGGCGATAGCGGATTCATTCGTCGGTTCCTCCCAAACAATTTGTTTGAGCAGTTCGAGAGCGGAAACCGGATCAGACTCAATCTTCAGCTGAACGAGCTCAAGCCTGAAGTCATTAATGGGCTGAATCCCCGCATCAATGAGTTTGCCTAAGACATCTGCCAACTTTTGAATATCCTCAATTTGTTTATACAAACGATGCAGATTCACGAGTGCAACTTCATTAAGCGAATCACTCTCCAAGACGCGTTCGTACTGTTCGATGGCTTTGTTTCCATTCGCAAGCTGTTCTTCATAGTATTTTGCAGCCAAGAAGGACAAAGAGACCAACGCATCGGGATCATTTATCTGAGCAATCACTTTTTCACACACAGAGGTCAACAGAGCATAGCACTGATGTCTCTGGGCCACGGATTGTGCGCGTTCGAGGACTTCATCATCTGTCGGATTGATGAGGATCGCCTCCTTGATGAATTCAAAAGCCCTTTCAGGATCATTGAGGGACTCATCTGCCACGGATGCGGCATCGAGGTAGATGGCGCGACGTTCAAACTCATCCGAAGAATTTTCAATGCAAAGCCGACACAACTCAAGGTAGGCCTCATCGTTATGGTTCTGTTTATAGATAGGCTTGAGAATCGCCGCAATGTCACTGACATATTCGGGTTCTTTGAGCAGAGCATTGAGCATTTCGATAGCGCTCTGATTCTGACCATCGTTATCCAGAACTTCTTTAAGCACTTCAATAGCGCGATTTTTCTCTTCAAGATGATCGATAAGAATTCTGGCGAGTTTGATTTCATTTTCCACTTTCATGGCAAAGAGATCATTGGCCTGAGCGTAATCGACCTGCATCTGGATAATATCGATCACATCCGCATAACGTTTTGTATCACAATACAACTGTTCCAATGCATTCAGAACCTGGATATTGTTTCTATCGTCATCAAGGGCATGCGAATAGTATTCGATGGCCGTATCCGAATCATTCAGTTTTTCGCTACTCGTTTGAGCGACTTTAATTTCCAACTCAATGCGCGAAGCCGTCTCAGAGGTCACATCGATTTTCCGTTTGTATATATCGACGAGTTCCGTCCAATTTTCGCTTTGCAGGTAAAGTTTTTCGAGGGCATCCAAAGCGAGGGCGTCCTCCGCATCAAGATCGAGAACTTCAAGATACGTCTTAATGGCTTCCTGGGGTTGATGCAGGGCATTTTCCTGGAGTTCTGCGATGCGATACAGCAAATCTTTCCGATCGATGAGGTCTGTAACAACGTCGACATGACGTTTCAGGATTTCCACATTCTTTTCGTTTGCATGAGCCTTGGCATAAAGGGATTCAAGTGCAACGATGGATTTCATGTGGAATTCGTCGATCTTCAGAATGGCTTCGTAACACTGGGAAGCATTTTCATCGTTATCGAGTTTTGTCATCCAGATATCGGCAAGTCTTTCATAGAACCCGACCTTATCGACATCATCATCACAATTTTCGACTGCCTGTGAATAAACTTCAGCGAGTTGGGCATAGTTTTCAAGAGACATCGCGATATTTTCGATTTTATCGCGAGCCTCAGATGTTCCTGGAGAAGCCACAAACGCCTTGGCATACGTATCAAACGCCCGTTTGAGATGAGAATCGTGAGCTTCATATAACGCGGCCAACCTCATCAACAAAGAGACTCTGCCGAGGGGATCGTCGCATGTGTCAATAAGAACACTCAACACCCTGGCCAGCTTGCTCCAATCGCTTTCGGTGTAGAGGGGTTCAAGCATCGTAGCCATGGTGTTTCGCACCTGAGCATTTTCGTCTGTTGCCGGGAGATCGTCGAGCATGGATTCCACCGCCCGTTTGCAGGCGACCGAATTTGCATCAATAGACAAGGCGTTTCCAAAGACATCCACGGCCTCTTCAATCTCGTGCAAATCACGCGCAAGGAGCAAGCCAAGCTTGTGCAGGTATTCCACACGGATGGAATCATCAGGAGCGTAATCGACCTGTTGACGATAGAATATCGCAAGTTCTTTAAACTGCCCGAGCTTTCTCAACAAACGCTCCAACGCCAGGGCCGCATGAGAATTGCTGGCATCGATATCGAGCAACTGTCTGTACGTTTCGCATGCATCTTCTTCATTGTGGAGAATTTCTTCCTGAATCGTCGCAATCTTGACGAGAAGATCCTGTTTTTGGGTATCGTCTTGAACGATCTCGGCTTTTTTAATCCACAGCTTCAGGAGGGCAGGATAATCGCGTTTATGAGCGAACGTCCATTCGAGGATTTCATAGGCTTCCATTTCCTCCGGATTTTCCTCAATCAGCGCCGAACACAATGCGCACGATTCTTCCTCATTATTCATGCGTTCGGTGAGAAGCCTTGCCAACGAGAGCGTCACCCTTCCTCGCTCAATATCGTCATCGATGCGATTTTCTTTGAGGGCTTTGCGATACAACCCAGCCCATGCCTCCAGGTTGAGCGTCTGAGAGGCCAATTTTTCGACCTGTTCCTGTACATGACGATCTGAGGGCTGAATCTCAAACATCCTCCCATAAGTCTCCAGAGCCTTTGGAGCATTATTGAGGTTATTGAGCCATGTCGTGGCAATTTCTTCAAGTATCTGGAGCTTTGAAAACTCATCTTCCTCTTGTGCGGCACGCACTTCAAGCGAATGGATCAGTTTGTCCCAGTTGTTCTGAGATTTGTATATAGGCTCCAGAATCTCGGCGATGGTCAAAATACTCTTTCCATCGTCAAAGAGGTTTTCGAGATATTCGCGTGCTTGAACATCTTCGGGATAAACGGCAAGGATCTCCTGCAACGTCTGAATGGCCTCGAATTCATCGAGAAGTTTCTCGTTCTGAATTACGGCCAATTTGAACTTGAGTTCTGCAATCAGAGCAGGGTCTGTGGCGGCAGAAATATCGTTGCGAATGAGATCGGCCAAGTCTGTCCACATTTCCTGTCGCGTATATATTGCACTGAGTTCGTCTTTGGCCCTGGCTGCCGAGGAATCGTTTTCCAAAATACGCTGGTATGTGGCAATAGCCTCATCATGAGCTTCACAACGGGTCTCCTGAATATCGGCGATCCGATAGAGGAGATCTGTCTGTATGGACGCCTCAGATGTGGCTTGTAATTTTGCATCGAGGATATCGAGAAGTTCCGTCCAGTTTTGACGCTCCGTATAAATCGCATCGAGCGTTTCCAGAGCATGTCTGTCATCCGGCTGAATCTCAAGGGTTGCCTTGAAGTTTTCCTTGGCCTTTTCCTCATCATTGAGCGAGTTCAGATACAAATCACCGATTTTATTGTGGAAAGTGACTTGCAATTCGGGCTCATACACATTTGCCACGACGTCCACAAAAACCTGAGCCAGTTCCGATTTATTGTTTAACACCTCGCTGAGGTTCTCGATCTGGTCAATAAACTGGGGTTCCTGATTAATTTTCAGAATACGCGCATAATCGTGGAAAGCGGCCTGGAAATCCGACAATTTGTCCTGATGAATCGAAGCAATGCGTTTGAGGAATTCTCCCTGCGAGTAAGGATCGGCCTCATCTGCCAGTTGAATTTCAAGGACTTCGATGAGCTGAGCAAACTGATCCGTGCGCTCGTAAACCCCTTCAAGGACACGGGAAGCCTCCAAATGATACTCTTCATTCTTCAGGAGTTCCCGCAAAGCCTCATGAGCCTGCTGATGATCCGGGTGACGTTCGAGGATCGTGCGATAATACTCGATGGCCTGCTCGACGGAATCGAGCTTATGGTGCGCAAGTTGTCCCAAACGAAATTCGAGTTCGTCCGTCTGCTCATCGTCCGAATGTAATGCCAGTTTGCGCTGCAAAATATCGGAAAGCTCGTCATAACTTTCACGCTCCAGATAGAGTCTATCGAGCGCGTCAAGCGTCTCAACGTCTTCTGGGAATATATCGAGAACCTGAACATAGATATCAATGGAATCATCGACGGAATGGAGTTTGTTTTCCTGAATATCCGCCATCTTTTTGAGAATGATACGCCGGTTCTCATCATCCGTCGCCAACTGAAGTTTGATGCCATAGTTCTCGCAAAGACTTTTCCAATCCTCAATCTGGACATAGAGAGACTCAAGAGCGTCGAGGGCATCCGTATCATCGGGAAGATTATCAAGAATCTCACAATAATTGTCGATTGCGGCCTTGGGATGGTTCAAACAATCACAGTTTATTGTCGCCATTTTGCGCAAGATATCGACTTTTTCATCGCCCGTTCCGATATCTGCCTTACGCTTGAGTATATCGAGCAGTTCCTCCCAATTCTGTGTATTCGTATACAGAACTTCCAAAGCGTTAAGAGAGGACTTATCCATATCATCGAGCTCTATCATGGCACGGTATGCCTGGATTGCCTTATCCGTATCATGCAGCTCTTCTTCGTACACCGAGGCCATACGACGATAAATCTCATGTTTGAGGACATCATCGTCGACATCGGCAATACCTGTTTCATACAACTCAATAATCGCCTGAGGATTGCCAAGCGATATTGCCAGCGTTTCAAAGTCATGACGCAGAGCCTCGTCGGACAAATCGATGCGAAGCGCAGACTTCACAGCCTCAAAGGCTCCCTGATTGTCCTGAAGTTCGTCACGCAAAATCCCAGCAATACGCCGGTTCAGTTCAATGCGATCATAGTTATCGCTGGCATCGGCAAGGCGGATTCTCAAGACATCGATGAGCCCGGTCAAATTCTTGGCATCGATGTAAATGGGCTCCAAAAGTTCACAAAGCGACGCACGATACTCCACGACATGCTCGTCATCCATCGACGCAAGTTTTTGAAGCAGTTTGTACGCCGAATCAAGCGCATCATGATGGCGGTCCGCACCGAGCACGTTCTGATAACATTCAACGGCACGGGCATAATCGCTCAAATGCGTCTCACAAACAGAGGCCAGCTTGCACTGAATATCATTCAGACGGACACTATCCGTATATATTGTAAGCTCATCCTCATACAGCGAAGCCAAATCTCTCCATTGTTCGCACGATGAATACAGGCGTTCAAGCGCCAAAAGCGCCTCTTCGCACCCATTGTCCACATCAAGAATCAGGCGATAAATGCGAATGGCCTCCTGAGGTTTTTCCAGAATATCCTCGTAGATCTGAGCGGCTTCGAGATGAATTTTGACTCGCTCTTCATCCGAGAAATGCGCAAGCTCTGTTTCAAACTCAAGAAGTTTGACGAGCTTTTCAAACGAAGAACTGTCCTTATACAGTTTCTCAAGATGCCGAATGCATTCAATCTCTTCGGGTTCGTAAACGTGGAGTTCTTCCCACAGCTCAATACTTTCCGCTTCATCATGAAGTTTTTCTTCCACAATGAGAGCCCGGCGTCGAAGTATTTCATACCGCCAGTTTTCTGTATGATCTTCGTCCGCTGGAATGTCGGCATATAATGCACTGATCTGTTTCCAACGCGATTCATCCTCACCAGCCAGTTCCGCCAGATTATCCCAAACTCGCTCGTCATCCGGCGTGGTCATAAACAGACGTACCGCCACATCAAACGCCGCTACGTCATCGTGAAGTTCCTGATTGCGCAATTCGTAAATCTGCCACAAAACAGGGACTTTTTCGTCCTTTTCGAGCGTCTTGAGCACGATTTCAAGGGCCTGACACTGCTTTTCAGTCGCACCGGCACGCTCATATACAGGCTCCAGAATACGGGCTATTTTTGCCTGTTCCACGCCCTCTCTCACGAGCGCTTCCAACGTCGCCACAGTGCGTTCATGCCCCGGATCTTCATCGAGAATCGCCGCATACAGGCCAATGGCCTCGTCGATTTGATGAAGGTGAATACGCTCTATTTCGGCCCGTTCATACATAATGTCCAGGCGTCCATCGGTGACGAGATCGAGCTGAACCCTCAACACATCGGCGAGCTTTTGCCAGTTCTCGGTGACATCATAGATGCCCTTGAGCCCATCGAGTGCCCGGAGATTCGTTTCATCGATCGAAAGAATCCGACGGTAGGACTGTTCCGCCTCATCCAGCCTGTTGAGCTGTCCGACAAGAAGTTCGGCCCGCTTAAACGAAAGCCTGCATATCTCCTCGTCCGATTTCTCCAGCGCAATCTTGCGATCCACAATTCCGAGAAGTTTTTCCCAATCACAATTTTCTTCATACAATCTGCACAAGGCATCCAGAGCCTCGCCGTCCTGTGCATCTGCGGCCAGACAGACTTCCCATGACGCAATGGCCTCAACCGGTTTGTCGAGCGTCTTCTCGCAAACGCGCGCCAAGGCACGATGCACGGAAAGACGCGAATTTTCATCAAGCAAATCCCCCTTCGTCAGCGCGTTGTACACTTCATACAACAAAGCAGGAGACTCGTTACGATTGACGAGTTCCTCAAAATGCTCGCGCATCTCACTGCGATTGGGAGCCAAAGATACCGCCTTGGCATACCAGTTGGCCGCATGGTCAATGTCACACAACTCTTTCTCATACAAATCCGCTATTTCGACGTGCATGCGAATCTTTTCTTCGAGATCGGACGTCCAGGCAATGATGATCTGAATCGCCTCAATCGCCTTGGCATGTTTTCCCTGTACACGATAAAACTGAAGCAACCGCTTCGCCGTGGCTTCATGAGTGGCGTCGACATCGAGGATCTTTTCATACGCCGACACCGCGCGTTCATCGTCATGGAGCTCGTTCTGAGCCACATCGGCCATGATGTTGTACAACGCAATCTGCGTTTCTTCATCATCGACATTGCCGGCCGTCAAATCGAGCAAATCATAAACCTGTTCGGCCCTGTCCAGAGAGACATAAAGCTTGACAAGTTCCTCCCATTCCTGGGCTTCCACACGGATTTGCGTCAGTTGTGAAAGGGCATCCTCCCGACCTTCCGGAATGTCGATTATCTCGGTCCACGTTTCGATGGCTTTGTCCCGAGCATGGAGTTTCGTCATGTATATCTGCGCAATGGCGTTGAGATCGTCAATACGCTCAGTCGTACTGTGCGCAAACTCCAACGCACGTTTGTACACACCAAGAAGTGCCTCGTACTTCTCTTCCTTTCGATACAGCCGGGCCAATTCTTCAAGCGCTTCGCTCGGGTCGCTTAACACCAGGGTCATCGCTTCCCAACTTGACACGGCCTTCTCGGTGCTGTGAAGATTCGTTTCGCCTATTTCCGCCTGGCGCTTCAACAAAGCGATCTTCTCCGCACCTTCGGCTATCGCCGATTCCTTCTCTATAATATCGTACAGATTTGCCCAGTTGTTGCGCTGTTCATAAAACTCATGCAGCTGACGAAGGGCGTTCTTCTGACCAGGATCAAGCTCCACCACTTTGAGAAGCGGATCCACCGACTTGGCCACATTCCCAAGACTGTTGCTCCACAGGTTTGCAATGCGATAGTAAAGTTCAACGCTCGTCGCCTTGTCTGTCGTACTCTCTGCTTTTTGCGTCAAAATCTTGAGCAAATCATTCCAGCGCTTGGACGCCTCGTATCGCTCGATCAGCGCATTGACCGCTTCATCGTTGTTCGGGTCAATGGCAAGTATCTGATGATACATTTTTATCACCATCGCATCCAAATGAAGCTGATTATCATAAATATCTATACACTTGCGCAAAATGGCAATGCGTTCCCCAACCTTGTCTTCTCCCAACGCCTCCATGTCGTTTTTGTAGATTTCAAGAAGAGCCTGCCACTTCTGCGTGCGAATATAAAGCCCAATGAGCTCCTCACGCGCCACATCCGTAAACAAGTTGTCCTTGAGCAACTGATTCCATACGTTGACCGCTTTGCCCGGATTGTTAAGCTTGTCCTCACTGATCCGCGCAATTTCACGCGACACGTTGAGCTCTCGATAGCTCCCGCTCACGGCATTCTTTAACGTCTGGAGGGAACTCAGCATGCGTTGCCAGTCCGACGCCTGTTCATAATATTTGCAATAAAACCGCAACATGCGCACCGACTTGGGATCCGCCAGTTTGATGCGCTTGTAGTACTCCTCGGCATCCTTGAGAGAATGCAGGCGTTCTGCATACAAATCCGCCAAATCCTGCATATAAAGCGGCTCTTCCGGGGTTCGTCTGACTTTTTTGACCACATCGCCCAACGTCGAAGCAAGCGCTTCGAGCTTTGCTTTGTCATCACCAGCCAACACAGCCCGCGCCTTGTATGCCGCGCGATCCTCCCCCTCTGCCACAGGCGCGGCCAAATCGACGGCTTCATCGCGACGATCGAGATAAAGATCGAGCACATTCGCACGTTCGGCATCACAAAGGCGCTTGGAATCCGCATCTGCCGACGCCACCTTTTCCAGCGCATGCACCTGGGCTTCACGGCACTGCGTTTCATCAAACGCTTCCCACAACGCCTGGCCTTCGCCATAGTTGCTGATAAACGCCACGGCCTTCTGGGCTACCCCGTCGACCTCGTCGCGTCTGCCCGTATCGGCCAGACGATAAATGGCTTCGCAACACTCCACAAGCGAGGAAAACGCCTCGACTTCTGCACGAACGTCAACCTTGGCTTCTTCTTCAACCTTGGCTTCTTCTTCTACCTTGGCTTCTTCTTCTACCTTGGCTTCTTCTTCAACCTTGGCTTCTTCTTCAACCTTGGCTTCTTC
>CAMCLY010000093.1 GCA_945875805.1 uncultured Myxococcales bacterium
GTGTTGGGGGCGTTCGCGCAAACGCCCCCAACCGCCGAAGGCGTACTTCAAAATAGATCAGGGGGCGCGGGGGATTCCCCCGCACATGAGGGACGGACAAACCCTACGTCCGCGCGCCAGCGCCAGCACGGCGGGGGATTCCCCCGCACATGAGGTATGGGCAAACCCTACGGCCCGGCAAAAGGGATTCAGGGATACCTAAGGAGGCCCAAACGTATCCAAGGGATCGATACAATCCGGGTGGGTTCTCGTGATTTCGGCCTGTTTGTCTCGAAACAGATACGGATCTGTCCGCAATGGATGATCCTGCGGTCTGTTTTGACTTTCGTCGTATATCTTTTGACGGAATGCATCGCATTTTGGACAAATCACGGGGTTGCCACATCTGCCAAAAATAGAAGAAGCATCCTCTAATGATGAGATATCCCAGGCACTCAAATCTTGGTCAAAATTCTGGGCGTTCATAAACATATACCGCATAGACACAACATTAGAAGTATCCCATTGTTCCAGAGGCTGATTAAAGGACTTTGAATTTTCAAATAGAGAAATCATCGAGCTTACATGAGAGACATCCCAATCATTGATAGGCGAATTGAAGTTTTCACATGATGCAAGCATGGCATCCATATCACATACATCACGCAAATCAGGTTTATCTTTAGCCCGAATGATGGCGTCCGTGCCTGTCAGCATGGTACGGGTCGATTTCCAACGAATATCTCCCCACTGATCAACAGAGATAAGTTTAAAATCAAAATCATCAGATCCATTGTCGATAGCAAAGATAATCTGTGGAATCTCGCCTCTCATTGCAATTTTATGAAGACCTTTTCGTTCAAAATAACAAATAAAGAGTTCCGTCTCTTCGTAGAAGCCATCCATATCACAATCAATTTCAACATCTACAGTGTATTTTGGATAGATTTGCGTTGTATCATTATAACCTGCATATCTCTCAAGTTTGGATTGAATATCAAAGTAGACAATAGCATCGTCTTTAAATGTTTCGACTGTAATGACAAATGGACGCTGTCTTTCTTTAGGAATAGGATTTGGAGTATGCGGGACATCGCAGGTTTTTGGCTTTTTTTCTTTTTTTGACAAATCGATTTTTGGCATGCTCTCCGTCGATGGATTTAAAACCTCCATATTTGATCTGTTTGCATCGAGGACTGAAGAGACATTTTTGGGACTTCCCTGAGAACATCCTATAAAAAAAACAGCGGGATATATCAGAAGACGGTATGGGTTCATTCCTTGTCATGTTCTGAAATTGTAACGTTTGACAGATTTATCCCGGTACTTTTGGAGACTCGATCGATGGCATCATTGGACTGAACATGGGCTGTTGAACCGTCATTTGAATCACGTCTGTCAAGCAAAGCAGTATTGAAAATGTGTCGATTGACATATTTGGAAGACTTCGCGTTCTCATTCTTGCACTGATGTAATCCGTACTGTGCAACACCGGACATTGTTTGAGTTTTTTTTCTTCCAAGCAGATCAGAACCCTGTGGTTGAATGTAAACGCTATGGTTAACATCAGCGTTCACAAACTTCTTTTTAGCAGTCCAGGATTTCTGGGCAGAAGAGCCATGCTGATGGAAATTCTTCTGAATAAAATCGCCCTCTGACATAATTTAGTACTCCCTATCGATACAAACCCATCCATCTTTTGCGAAATACTCGCCGAATGTAAAATGCGCTTCATAAATCACAAAAGCAAGGGGTTTAAATGCCTTTGTCTGTGGTTTTAGCTGTAGTACCAATGCGCGGGGACTTGGGGCGGAGCCCCCTAAGCGCGCGGGGGTGTTGGGGGCGTTCGCATAAACGCCCCCTACCGCCGAAGGCGTACTTCAAAATAGATCAGGGGGCGCGGGGGATTCCCCCGCACATTGGGTGGAGGTCAGGGATTAGGCTTTACGGCGGCGCAGGAGGAGCAGGGCTGGAAGCATGAAGAGGAAGGGGAGGGTTGAGGGCGTGCGGAGAGGGGATGCGGCGCAACTGCTCGCGTGGGATTTGCATGCAGAGGCATTCTTGCACGCGTCGTCGTTGCAATCGATGTTGCCGTTCATATTATTGTCGATCCCGTCGTCACAAATTTCGGGCTGGCAAATGGGCGCGGTAGCACAGGAAGGATCCAGGCAATCGATGAGCCCGTTTTGATTATCATCGACCTGATTTGTACAAATTTCAGGCTGGCAATAGATGCTTGAACGGCAGGTAGGATCCAGGCAATCGACAAGTCCGTCTCCGTTATTGTCGATGTTATCGTTGCAGATTTCCGGAATGCAGACGGTTTGTGTACTGCAGAGTGGATCGTCGCAGTCGATGAGTCCGTTTCCATTGTCGTCGGTGTGATTGGTACAATCTTCGGGTTGACATGAAAGGGTTGTTTTGCACTGTGGATCGTCGCAATCGGTGAGCCCGTTTTCGTTGTCGTCGATGTTGTTGTCACAAATCTCGGGCTGGCATTGTTTGGAGAGAAAACATGAGCGTTCGTTGCAGTCGATGAGCCCGTTTCCATTGTCGTCGATGCCGTTTGTACAATCTTCGGGAACGCATGCAATGGAACCATCGCATTGCGGGTCGTCGCAATCGATGAGCCCGTCTCCGTTATCGTCTTTGTCGTTGTTACAAATCTCGGGTTGACAGACGAGGGCGTTTGTACATTGCGGGTCTTTGCAATCGACGAGCCCGTCTCCGTTATCGTCCTTGTCGTTTGTACAATTTTCAGGAATACAGGCTTGGATGTTGGTGCACTGCGGGTCGTCGCAGTCGATGAGCCCATCTCCATTATCGTCTATTTCATTTGTACAATTTTCGGGCTGACAATAAAACTCACATTTGGGGTCATTACAATCGGTGAGCCCGTTTTTGTCGTCGTCGATATTGTTAAAGCACTGAGAACGATCAAAAAAGATATTTCCGGCCGTTTTGACGATAAAACTATTATAGAAGTCGGGGACATTGGTTACGCCGCCGACAGAATCGCATCCCTCGCCATATCCATAGCTCGTGACGCCCGTGACGTATTCGATCCCGTTGCGTACGATAAATGTGGGCCCTCCGGAGTCGCCCTGACATGTGGATACATGGTTGATATCATAATCGAAATATATCAAACCGCTTGTGAGATCATAATATGAACAATAGGATGATTTGGTGCCAGATTTTGGACAAATTTGCCAGATGGTGTCGGTGGCCTGGTATTTGACCCCGGACGAATACTCGTTATAGGCGTTGGTTTTGCCAAATCCGGCATAGGTGACAGTCACCCCTTTTTTGACTTCGCTGGCGGTGATGGCGAGTTCTGGCGGAAGCGGAAGCGTGGGTTCGGCAACGGAGGATGGCACCGAAGTTTTGAGCTTGATCAGGGCAATGTCATTCTCAATATGAGTTGGTGAACATATAAAGTTGGGATGCGGATAAAAAGAATCTATATTGTATGTCTTTTTAAAACTCCCCTCACTGTTTCCCACACCCACGACCATATATGGCCTTTCGGCCGAAATATCGATGTCGTCACCTTCGCATTTAGAAATACAGTGTCCGGCGGTAAGTACCCAGTTGGGCGCAATCAGCGTCCCGGTGCAGAATACTGTAGAACCGCCATAGAGGGCGAGGGCCACCGTCGAGGCCCGGTTGTTGCCCGTGACCTTTGTCCCGTTGATGATGCTTCCCTTTACCACGGCATAGGGCGCATTCGGCGTCTGAGCATTGTCGCATGATGTATTCAGGGTGCTCAGCACAACCCCCAAAAACAACCATGGCAGCGAGTGAATTTTCATATTTGTCCTCAATAGTGTCTCGTTTTGTGTGTCAAAATTTCAGTAAAAGGGCGGCCATCTCCATTTTGAGAGATGGTGGCGAGTGAAACAAAATTCTTTATCTCCCCTTAAATGTAAAGAAAATTTGCATATTGGATACATGTGTTTTTTGGCGCGGGCTCTCCGCCGATGGCGGATACGCCCGGCGCGTGTCGCTATCCGCCGTGGGCGGATACGCGCCACTTTTTTTGTGCGCGTTGGCTGGACATTTATGTGGGTTTTAGATGTCGTGTTTGAAACCGCTCTACATGGTGTGGATGAGGGGGTAGCGGCGTATGCGCGCAAGGCCGAAGGCCTGAGCACATAGCCGCTCAGGGGGAGACTTCCCCCTCCCAGAAGGGCATTGTTTGGATTTTTTTAGGGATTATCGTGAAGGGATAAATCCTTTTGTGGCTTTGCGATGGAACGGGGGATTTTTGGGAGGAGTGAATGGGGATGCGTCAGAATCTGATTCTTCCGAATGTCGTGCGGTGGCAGGCCGAACAGGGGCCTGTCGTGCGTCTCGATCACGTGTCGCAGCGATTTGGCGAAAAAACCGTCATTGACGATCTCTGTCTCGACATTGAGGTGGGGAAGACGACCGTCATTATTGGGGAGTCTGGTTCGGGCAAATCCGTCCTCATTAAAATGATGAACGGGCTCCACGTGCCGGGGTCTGGGCAATGCATGTTGTTTGGGCGGGACACGCGTGCGTGCAGCACGACGGAGCTGATTGCGCTGCGCAAGCGCACGGGGACGATTCTCCAGGATTACGCGCTCATCGATTCGATAAGCGTTTTTGAGAACATTGCGTTTCCCATTGTCGAGAACACATCGATGCCCCATGCCCAGGTGCGCAAACTCGTGGAGGAGGCGCTGGAACCGCTTGGTTTGCTCGATGCCATCGACAAGTATCCCTACGAGCTGTCGGGAGGGATGAAAAAGCGCGTTTCTTTTGTACGTGCGACGATACACCAGCCTGAACTCGTCTTTTTTGACGAACCGACGACAGGACTGGATCCTCTGATGATCGTCTTTGTCGATGGGATCATTCGCGAGTTGCGCAAGCGTTATGCCATGACGAGCGTCATCATCAGCCACGATATTCAGAGCATATACAGGCTTGCGGATCGCGTGGCCTTTTTGCATGGCGGTCGTATCATTTTTGAGGGTTCGCTGGACGACATATCGAGCACGCGGGAACCTGAGGTCAGACGTTTTTTTGACTCCGCGAGTCGGGCCGTCAAAACGCATACCGAACGCGTGCCGCGCAATCTGGTGGAAGTGCGTGATCTGCACAAATCCTTTGCCGGACGGGCGGTGCTAAAGGGGGTATCTCTCGACATTCCGGAGCGCAAAATCACGGTGATTATCGGGGGAAGCGGGTCGGGCAAATCGGTGTTGCTCAAGCATATTTTGGGGCTGTTTGTGCCGGATTCCGGGAGCGTGACCGTCGACGGTCTGGACGTGGTGCATTGTTCGGAATCCGAACGGGAGCACATGCGGACTCAGATCGGGATGCTCTTTCAGGGGGCGGCGCTTTTTGACTCCATGACGGTGGCCGAAAATATCGCGTTTCCGTTGGCGGAACGCAGGCATGCCGCCGCCCCGGACGACATCAGACAGCGCGTGCACGACATCATGGCGCGGCTTAAAATTTCGGATATTGCCGACGCGTGGCCCTCGGACATTTCGGCGGGGCAACGCAAACGCGTAGGTCTGGCCCGTGCCATCATCACGCGTCCAAAGCTCATGATTTACGACGAGCCCACCACCGGTCAGGATCCCATTATGATTCGCTATGTCGACGACATGATCCTGGAGGCGCACGATGAGTTCCAGCTCACCACCATCGTCATCAGCCATGATATGGTTTCGACGTTTCGCATTGCCGACCAGATTGCCATGGTTTACGAGGGGGGCATCGCGGCGTGTGGATCCCCCGAAACGCTTATGGCCTGTGAAAAGCCCGAAGTTCAGCGCATGATTCGCGCCCAGATTCCCAAGTAGTTTTACTCTTTCCATTCGTGGGAAACGTTGAGGATGTCGTCCTGAGAGGACTCTGGAAGGGTTCTCGATGTGTTGAGGGTGACGACGGGAGTCTGGGGGACGCTTTTTTTGACTTCGTAATCAATGTCGATGGGATCTTGGTGAGTGTTTTTGTAGGGATTTTGATTTTGAACGGAACGGGCGAAGTCGGCAAAACGCGCCTGTTCGGGGGTGAAGGCCGAAAAAAGGGCCGGCGGGACGAGCCGTTGAAGAAGTTTTGTCGTGAGTGCACGGCGGACGGGCGGGATCAGTACACACAGTGCCAGAATATCGGTGAGGAATCCTGGAATGATCAGCAGGGTGGAGGCGAGTTTGCGCGTGGAAAGGCTCATTGAAGCGGGGCGAGTTGGACGAATGAAGTAGCCCAGCACGGAAAATCCGAGCGTGATCCAGAAGGCAGCCATGCCTCCGATAAGATAGACCACGCCGACGAAGGCGGCGATTTCGAGCAGAAACCAGGCACACAGAATGAGGCTGATTTTGCGCATTCCGCGTTTGAGAATGGGGTTTTGCAAATCCATGAATATCTCCATGACGGGGTGGACACGCCCTATTAACCTCGAGCGAGTCCTGACTAATCCCAAAAAATGGGAGACCCTGGGGTCGTCGAAACGCGTTTTTTGCGCCGTACCTGGTGTGCGGATTAAGAGGGGGGCAGCGCGTATCTGCCTGCGGGCAGATAGCGCTGCGCGGGCCGCGTATAGGCCGTTAGGCATATAGCGGCCGCCCAAAACGCACAAACAAAAATTTTACCCGGGTGGTGTGTGCATTAGCCTGCATTAGGACACAGATGTCGCGGGTTGGATGTCGGGCTGAAGATGAGTGGGACGAAAACAGAGGAAATTTGCGGATTTTCGGGAGCGATGTATGTAGAAGTAGGTAGGCACGTTTTATGCGTTGGGGCGCGCGCCTGTAGGAGTGGTGAGATCAACGCCGGCTTCTTTTGTTTATGAAAAATATGATTAGGAGGGAATATGCGCACACTGACCAGTACGATTCTCGGAACGATCTTGGCATTTTCGACATTACCGGTTTTTTCGGGAACCACCTGGGCGCAGGATAACTCGCTCAAACAGGGGGACAGCACGATAGAGGTCGACAGCCACAGTGCGGTGATTGGGGATGAAGAGATCGAGAAGGCGGTGAAGAGTGCGTTGCAACGCGATACGGGATGGTATCCTAAACTGCGTTTGGGCGGCTCGGCTCAGCTCAATTATAACAAAGATGTGGACGGGGTGACGGACGGAACGGCGTTTACATTTGGCGTATATATCAAGGGCGCGCTGGATGCGGTGTACAAGAATTTTGAGTGGCAGAACAAACTCGAAATTGAGCATCAGCAAACGAAGACGCCGTCGATAGACGAGTTCATCAAGTCGGCTGATAAATTCGATTTTCAGACGTTGGCGCTGTTCCGCATACCGAAAGCCGAGTGGGTTGGTCCGTTTGCGCGTTTCCGGCTTCAGACGTCGTTGTTCCCGGGACATTACATTTCGGACGAAGACACGACGGTGCGTTTTTATAAGAGCGACACGAAGATCGACGAAAAGTCGGACGAAAAGTTTGTGCGAGATCCGCAGCAGGTGCTGTCGCAACAGTCGATCAAACTTTCGAGTGCGGGCGAACCGCTTGTGTTGTCGGAATCGGCGGGTTTCTTCTTTAACCCGTACAGCCATGAAATGCTGACGGTGAACATCAAGGTGGGTGCGGCCGGCCAGCATTTGATAGCGGATGGCGGTTATGTGTCGTTTGATGATGACGACGACGATGCGTATTACGATGTTCGTCAGTTGGTGGACACCAATTCCGTCGGTGTGGAAGGTGAAATTGAGTTGACGGGGGTGTTTGTCAACTATGTCAACTGGTCATTGTCGGGCAACATTTACTATCCGTGCGCGACGGACGAAGATCACGGCCTTGACGGGGCGGATCTCATTCACTCCGACATTGCGGCGAAGATCAGCGTCAAACTCGCATCATGGGCCAGCCTGGATTACACGCTGACCGCGAAGTTGGCCCCGTTTGTCACCGAAAAGTGGCAGATCACGAATACGTTGCTGTTCAACCTCGGATTTGACGTGTTTAAATAGTTTTTTTGTGGGGGGATCAGTCCCCACCACGCCGCCTTGAAATGCGAACAGGGCACATGGCGTAGCCATGTGCCCTGTTCGCATTTTAGAGGGGGTGAGGCTTTGGGGGGAGGTGGAGCTTTTTTGCGGGGGTGAGTGCGTTTTTTGGGTTTTATCTTTTTATTTCACCCCTGTTCCCTGAGTACTGCCTTCTCCATAATGAGTTCAGCTACAATGGCCGGAACGGCAAGAACGGCCGCCGCAGTCTTTGTCGGAGTAACATTTTCCGTCTGGAGCGGTCGCGCATTTGCTTGAAATGCACGAGACGCCGGGGCCGCAGTCTTTGTCGCTGTAACACTTTCCGTCTTTGGCAGTGGCACAGACGCCGGAATGACACGCGGCACCGCCGCAGTCCCTGTCGGAGTAACATTTTCCGCCGGATGATGAACATTTATTGGAATGGCACGAGACACCGGGCCCGCAGTCTTTGTCGGAGTAGCATTTGCCGTCTGGAGCGGAGGCGCATTTATTGGAATGACACGCGGCGCCGCCGCAGTCTTTGTCACTGTAACACTTGCTCCCTTCGGCATCGGCACATTTGTTTGAAATGCACGAGACGCCGGGGCCGCAGTCTTTGTCGCTGTAACACTTGCCATTTTCGGCCCATGCCGTCGAGGTCAGGCACAACATGGCGATGGTGGCGAATCCCAGGATGGTTTGTTTCATGCAACTCATGTTTTCCTCCTTTTTTTAGGTACCAAGTGGTGTTTTAAAATGCGGATGAAGTATAGGCGAGAGTAAAAAAAAAAGCCCGAATATTATCGGGCTTTTTATGAGTTTATTTTGATTTAATGATGATCCGCTTTGTTTTCGGGATGGTGGGCGGTTTTGTCATCGGCTTTTGCGTCTGCTTTGGGCTCGGTATTTTTGTCGTCGGCTTTTGCGTCCGCTTTGGCCTTGTCGCAGTCACATTTGCCGTCGGGGCATGTACAGTCGGCTTTGTCTTTGTCGCAGTTACATTTTCCGTCCGGGCATTCACAAGGGGCTTTGGCGTCTGCCTGTTTTGCATCCTGACATGGACAGGCCATGGCGTTGGCCGAGAATCCAAGCGTTAAAGCAAGTCCAAGAAAAGAAAGCGATTTAGAAAGTAGGTTCATACGACCTCCTGTTAGACACACACACAAATACACGGCACGGCGTCGCCTTGGCTGGATATCCAGGAATGGCGGCGTCACCGCAGATGGCTTGTTACTGGATCTTTTGCGTGCTTGGATATTAATTTTATGTATTCAATGTGTATCGAATGTTTTTTTTAGCGTCATAGATGGCAGAGGCTATCTCAATCGCCTTCGGCGGTGAGGGGGCGTCGATGCTGATGTGCGACGGAATAGGAGATGCCCAGGGATTTGAGCATGTGGATTCCGGCGGGATCGATTTGGTTGAAGTCGAGGTTGATCGAGTGGAGGCTGGACTGGGTATGGATACCCTGGAGGATGCGAATGGCGTTATTGGTGAGGATGCCGTCCTGGACGTCCAGGACTTGAAGTGTGGAGAGGTTTTCGCTTGACAGGAGGGTAAAAAGTCCTTTGTCACCGATGCTTGTTCCGATGAGGGCAAGTCGGGTGAGGGCTTTGGACTTGGGGTCGTCGGCGATGGCCTCACAAAGGCGTTCGGTGATTCCGTGTCGCGTGCGCGAAATGAGCTCGAACGTTTCGAGGGTGTCAAATGCGGCCCGGATATGCAGGGCCAGTGCGTCGTCGATGCTGGGAATCTGGACGGTCAGTGAAACAATACCCGTAAACTCTGGCCGACAGATCTCAAAAAACTGGTAGAGGGCTCTGACGTCGGGCATTTCGTCAAAGCTGAGTTTGAGGGCACGCAAGGTGTCGAAGTGGCACTGGGTGAGGGCATATATGGCTTGGGTGGCGCGTCCGTTGATGTGGAGGTTGAGGTAGCGCAAGCGCTTGAGTTGCGGAGCGTTGAGAGCCGGGATGAGTTCGTCGGTCAGTTCTGGGGGCACATCGAGTGCCATTTCGCGGGGTCGTCCGAGTTTAAAAATGGGCATCCATCGAGGATCGATCAACGATGCCGCCGGTCCAATGATGTCGGCGAGATGTTCGTGCAACAGGCGCGAGTGGAGACGTTTGAGTTCAAAATAACGGCTTTGAAATGGCGTGTTGGGGGTCTTTTCGTAACTGGCGATGGCACGTTCGGCCATGGCAAAGGATGCGCCGTAACAACAGTCCTCAAGAAAAGCGAGACTCAGTCGGTAGAGCGTCATAAAATCCTCTGGATTTTGGCTCAACATCTGCCGAATTTCTTCCTGATTGAACATGACTGAATCTCGAAGGCTCCTTGTGGACGCGTCTGTCTGCAGGGACATCGAAGGCTTGGGCGGAATCTGGACCGCCCTGATAGACCGAACGGATATCGGAAATGCACCTGCGGTGTGAGGTGGGATGTATGTGTGCAGCAGGGCTGCCGGGAACGTGACTGGTATGCGGGATGGATACAAATGAATAAAAAAAAACGCACGATTTTGGATCGTGCGTTTTATCTAATCGGGACGAGAGGATTTGAACCTCCGGCCTTCTGCTCCCGAAGCAGACGCGCTACCAGGCTGCGCTACGCCCCGAATTTCGGCCGTGCCGAACGGTGCGCCTAATACGCGTGTGTCATGGGTTTGTCAACAAAAAAGATCATTGTACTCCTTTTGCCTGCCCCGGATAAGGCGAGTAAAAACATCTGTAATATGCTATACCGCGTGGTGTTTTCAACGCGTCACAAGCGTGCGTCTGGGTGGCTCAAGAAAAAAGAGGGAGCAAAAAAATGAAGAAGGCGTCTTGGTGTGTGATGTGTGCTGCGGCGATATGTGCGGCATGTAGTGACGACGGAATCGTCGTCGACAGCGGCATTGCCGCGTGCGATGGCCGTTGTGCTGTGAATTCCTGTTGCAAGGATGTGTGCGTCGATATTCAGCACGATGTGCTGAATTGTGGCGAATGCGGTCATGCCTGTGGCGAGGATGAATTTTGCCGAAGCGGCCAATGCATTGAAAATGAACAGGGAGACACGTGCGAACCGACGACGTGCGCCGCCCAGGGCGTGCATTGTGGCCTTATCGACGACCGGTGCGGCAATTCGCTGGAGTGCGGCACGTGTGCCGCGTTGGAGGTTTGCGTTCAAGGGGCGTGCATCGACCCGACGGCGTGCGAACCGACGACGTGCGCCGCCCAGGGCATCGCATGCGGAAACATCGACGATGGTTGTGGAAACCCTCTGACGTGCGGCACGTGTGCCGACTCGGAAGTCTGTGTGCGAGGGGCGTGCATCGATCCCACGCAGTGTACGCCTGATACGTGCAAGTCTCTGGGCATGGCGTGTGGAACGCTCGATGACGGGTGTGGCGGCACGCTCGAATGCGGCGCGTGTACGGGAGACCTCGTCTGTACCGACGGGCAGTGTCTGCCCGCCGCATGTGTGCCCAAGACGTGCGAAGCGCTCGGTGCCAGATGTGGCTCGCCCGACGACGGATGCGGCAAGCCCCTCGAATGCGGCGCGTGTACGGGAGACCTCGTCTGTATTTCGGGGGCGTGCACGATCAAACCCGTCGATTGCACGCCGACGACGTGCGCCGCTCAGGGCAAAAACTGCGGCAACATCGACGACGGTTGCGGGCACACCCTTTCGTGCGGCACATGCGGCGCCAACCAGACGTGCACCGCCAACGTCTGTACATGCACGCCGACGACGTGCGCCGCGCAGGGCAAAAACTGCGGCAACATCGACGACGGTTGCGGGCACACCCTTTCGTGCG
>CAMCLY010000094.1 GCA_945875805.1 uncultured Myxococcales bacterium
AGAGGGGCCGGGGGTGAGGTCGGGGTTTGGTGCGGGCTTTTTGTTTTTATGAAGCATGCACCCCTCTCCACATGGGAGAGGGGCCGGTTGGGGGAGGGCGGGTTTTGGTGAGGCATTTTTTGTTGGCTTTTATTTTTTCCCACTTTCCATGGGGTAATTTTAAGGCGTTGAATTTTGAGCGGAAATAGGATGTAAAAAATCCATCGTTGAAGGCACGCAACCCCGGAGAACCATGGAAGCCGTCTTCCCGGTGAGACGGGAGTGGGAAGGGGGGCGTAGTGTTGAAGACGGACTGGCATGAATGATTTTTGGGGAGAATACATAGATGAAGAGAGCACACCGACTGGATCAGGTTCAGCCCTCACTGACGCTGGCGATCACGGCCAAGGCGGCGGCGATGAAGGCAGAAGGGGCGGACATCGTGAGTTTTGGGGCGGGCGAGCCGGATTTCAGCACGCCGGCATCCGTCGTGGAGGCGGCCAAACGCGCCCTTGATGAAGGCCGAACGAAGTACACGCCGGTGGCGGGTTTGCCCGCGCTGCGCGCGGGGATTGCGCAATGGTACGGGCGCGAGTTTGGGGTTGAGGTGTCGTCGGACGAAGTCATCGTCGGGGTGGGCGGAAAACAGGTCATTTACAACGCGCTCATGTCGATGATCGATCCGGGCGACAAGGTGCTGATCCCCGCGCCGTACTGGCTTTCGTACCCGGCGATGGTGCATTTGTGCGGCGGCGAGTCGGTGTTCGTCGAAACACAAGCTGCGGATGAGTTTTTGGTAACGCCGGAAGCGTTGGAGCGCGCATTGACGTCGAGCGGCGCGAGTGCGCTGATCCTCAATTCCCCGTGCAATCCCACGGGGCAGGCGTACAGAGCCGCCCAGCTGACCGCGTTGGCCGAGGTGTTGCGCCGCCACGAAGACGTCGTCGTGATATGGGACAACATCTATGCACATCTGACGTATGGCGGATTTCGCCACACGGAACTCGTGTCGGTGGCGCCGGATTTGCGGCCGCGGATTGTCACGACGTGTGGATTTTCAAAGAGTTTTTCGATGACGGGATGGCGACTTGGGTTTGCCATTGCGAGCGCCGAACGCATCAAGGCCATGACGACGATTCAGAGCCACTCGACGTCGAACGCGACGTCGTTTGCGCAGTACGGCGCGCTGGCCGCACTCGACCTCAAACACGCCGACCTCGAATCCATGCGCGCCAAGTTTGAGCGTCGACGTCAGGTGATGCTCGACGGTCTGTCGCAGGTGCCGGGGGTTTCGTACGTGCCTCCCAAAGGCGCGTTTTACGTCCTTGTGGACTGTGCGTCGTATTTTGGCGGCGACGACGTCGCCCTGGCCAAACACCTTCTCGAAGAAGGGCACGTGGCGACCATCCCCGGGGCGGCGTTTGGCGCTCCGGGTTGCCTGCGACTTTCGTTTGCCCTTGATGAAGCCTCGATTCGCAAGGGGATAGAGCGCATCGGACAGGTGCTTTCCCGGTGCGAACAGACCCGATGACATGCGCGGAGGCATCCATAGAGCACGTGCGCGCTCTCGAGCGCGCCTGGATTCGCGATCGTGCGCTCAGCGGTGAACTCCTCGACGACGTGGTGCGTTCGACGTATGGGTATGCGTTGCGTCTTGGGGCGTCTGCGCGTCTTTGGACGCGCCAGGGAGAATCCGTCGACGTGGAGGCGCTTTTTGCGCCTTATCGCGCGGCGTTGTGCGACCTCATGCGCGACCTTTCGGACGATGGCTGGAGCTATCCTGACAGCCCCGCGATGCATGGCACCGGAACGCTGGCGTGGTGCGGCACGTGGCACCGCCGGACGCTCGTCGAACGTTACCCCGAAGTCGCCAGTCTCCTCAGCCGCGCCATCCGCGCGATTTACCGCGCCTACCCCAGCTACGACGAGTTTTCGCTCCAGGATGCGTTGCGCCACAAACGCCTCGTGCTCGCCCTCGGTGGCGGTGGCGGAACCGGCTACGCACACCTTTGTTTGTTTCAGTGGCTCGAAGAACTCGGACTGACGCCGTCGCTCATCACCGGGACGTCGTTTGGCGCCCTCCTTGGGTACATGCGCGCGCTTCAGGAACGCTACGATGCCGCCATGACGATGCTCAATCTTCCGGGATTGTGGCGCATCACGCGCAGCATGCATCCGTGTTTTGGGACTGGCACCCACGGCCTGATGGGGCTTTGTCGGATCGATTTTGGATCGGTGTGTGAGGGCGTGTTGCGCAGCACGGGGTGGATCCAGCCGCCATCGTTTTCGGAACTTCGCATTCCGTTTGCCTGCGTCACGACGGGCATCGTCAATACCGCCGGAATCGGCGATATCCTCGCGCCTGATCGTGCCGGCCTTTTGTCGGGCCTGTGGCGCATCACCCAGCTGACGTGGCACAAAGCCATCCGCCATGCGGCGCAAGTGGCCGCACTCATCTCGAGCCGCGAATCGGTCGTCCCGGTTGCCTTTGGGTTCGACCGCCACAGCGCCGGAATGTGCGCCATCGACGGCGTCGCCTTTTCGACCCTCGTCCCCGGCGTCTTTAGTTACGAAATCCCGCGCGAACACTACCGAAGCCGCGATATCGTCAACGCCCTGTTTGAACGCGAGCATCTCTACCGGCTGACCGACGGCGGCCTGTCGAGCAACGTCCCCGTGCGCACGGCCCGTCAAGCGGTCGATGCGGGCCGCATATCCACGTCCAACGCCTGGATCCTCGGTCTCGACGTCTTTGCCCCCCAGGCGCGCGACGGCCTTTTCTATCCCCTCCAGCAAATCGCGAACGCCAACGCCCTCGAAGACGCCCGCGTTGCCGACGTCTTTGTCCGCCTCAAATATCTCCTGAGCCCCATGGAACTCGCCCCTTCCCTCTCGCGCCTGCGCTGGCTCAACGCCCGGTTCCGAAAGGCTTTCCAAACCGAAATGCGCGTCCTTGAGTATGCCATGGCCCCGCTTGCGCCCCTTCCGGCGCTCGATTTGATGGGGTTTTGAGATTTGCAGCCCGGGCTGTCCGCCGTCCGGCGGACACGCCCAGGGCGCCGGCGCTTTCCGCCCGCCGGGCGGATACGCGCCGCCCGCGCGGCTATGGGCTCGGCCTCCGGCCTGTGCGCATACGCCGCGCGTTCCCCTTTATTACTCTTCGACTACAAACGCATGCGAGGCGAGCAACACCTGGTCTTCGTTAAAGATCTCACACGTCCAAGATCCCGTCATCGACTTGGTGAGATTGAGCTTGGACCACGTTCGCCACGCCGGACTCTGGTTGACGGGCAACTGATAGGACTGGCTGAGCCCCGTCGAATGGGTGAAGCGAAACGTCAGGTTGCGCTCCTCTTCGCGAGGAACGGAGACTTCGGCATAACAAAAGACGCTGGCGTCAGTGACACTGAATCGGTCGCGTTCGTCCACGGGAAGACGGCGGATCACGTTTGACGCCAGGACAATCCGTAGCACTTTGATGCCGTCGGCGTCGCGTTCCATGAGCTGGGCGTGTTGCACCGGCGAGTCCGCCTTGGCGGGCTTCTGGAAAAGCGCTTCCGCGCTGGCTTCGATTTCGCGGTTGAACTCTTGGCGCCATTGCGCCATCATCTCATGACGGATTTCGCGTTCAAGTTCACTGCGGAAACGCGCGCGCGTGGCCGTGTCGAGATCATCCAGAGAGGCAATCTCCGGTACCGGCGGGCACGCCGACGCTTCGGACTTCGCCGGGGGTGCGGTGTCACAGGGCACGCAATGTCCCGATTGACACGCAAACAAGACCGTACAAAGACACACCAGGGGGATCACCGGCAGTCTGTATGTTTGTACCCATTTGATCATTGACGTCCCTATCGGAATGCGAAGCCATGACGGGCTCCCCTCTAATGAGATTTTTATTTCAAGTAAAGCGGAAACACCTCGATGTAGGTGTGTGTGGTTTTGATTTTTTTTGAGGACAACCACAGGGTGAGGGCTGAACAAACGCAGGACAGGGCGTGCTTTGGTCTGAAGCCTGACATTGAAGGAGGTTTTTATGGAAAGGGAAGTGTTGCAAAGAAAACTGACGCTCGAGACTGCGCCCGTACACGTGGCTCCGGGGGGATCGGTGCTGTATCACCTCAAAGGCCGGGCGCGGGGGATTGGCGAGGTGCTGATCGCGTTGCGCGAAGAGACGGCGTATGGGATGTGCGACGTGGTGACGCTGGGCGAGGATGAGGTCGATGTGGCGATTTACTTTGGCCGTGCTGATGAAGCGTCGGTGTTGGAGGTGTTGGAGAAGCATTCGGGGATCGAAACCTCGCGCGAGGAACTTGCCGAAGCGATTCAGATGACCGGTTTGTCGATGCGCGCGCGTAATCAGGTTATCGATGTACTGAAATAAAAAAAAGCCGGCGCGTATCCGCCATGGGCGGATAGCGACGGCGGGCCGGGCGTATCCGCCATGGGCGGATAGCCGGCCCTCCAGCACGGCATTTATCCGGGTCAAAAGACGATGCGCAAGGTGGGAATGGTCACCGTCATGGTGGCGTCGCTTCCATTCAGGATGGGGAGGGAAAAGGTCGTGGCCGTCCAGGAAAGGCAGGAATAGCCGTCGATGGTGCATTGGCCGCCGGTACACAGGAGGGTGTTGTTGAGTTCGGTGAGGAGGTATTTGGTCGAATCGACGTAGGGACGGAGTCGGCTGTAACTGAACCCGATGGGGGTGGCGATGCCTTTCATGCCGGTGAGATCGGGAAGCGGGGGAATGTCGGTGTCTTGCCAGTAGAAGAGGTTGTTGGACGAGTTGTCGGCACTGCCGATGGAGGCAATGAGCATGGCCACGGAAATGGCGGAGGTTTGTGAGGGAATATCGGCGGGTTCGGTGGGGTCGGTGGGTTCGGTGGGGTCGGTGGGGTCGGGCTCTTGGATTGGAGAGAGTCCGGAGTCGAAGTTTTGGAGGAGTGAGGAGGTCGTATAGACGGTTTTGAGGGTCACGAAGTCCTGAATATGGGCGACGACGGCGGCGCACGGGGCGTCGTTGCAGGTGACGGTGGATGTCGTGTAGGCGTTGAGGAGTCTGGACTCGTTGGTCAGGGTGCCGGCAATTCCGGCAGTATACTGATGCCCTGTGACGGGTCCGGATGTGGCGATATCGGTGAGTTGTGAGGAGGCGATTTGCCCGACAAGTCCGCCGACGTACTGGGCTCCGGTGATGCCGGATGAAACATCCACGCGCGAGAACTGGGTGTTGATGGCCGATGCGGCGATGCCGCCCACGGTATCGCCTGTGGCGACGACAGAGCCTTTGACGATGATGTCTTCGACGATGGCGTCCTGGAGTGTGGCGCACAGTGCGCCGGAGTGTTCGCTGACGGTGAGTTGTGCGTCGATGCGGATGGCGGACAGCGTGGTGCGTTCGCAGTGCGAGGCCAGGGCGGCAATGTGTGAACGTCCCTGGACGATGAAATTGACCGAGAGGTGTTCGATGCGGGCATCAAGCGTGACGCCAAAGAGGGCTGTGGTGTCGACTTCGGGGTGTCCGAATGTGAGGCGTTGTTCGTTGTAACCGCTTTTGCGCGTGGCAGAAATGTGGTGTCCGTTGCCGTTAAACGTCGCCTGAAACGGGTGAAGTTCGGTGCCGATTCCGACCCATGTTTCGGCCTGAGTCTGCGTGAGTACGTCGCCCAGGTTGATGTCGGCCACGAGGGTAAACACGAGGTCTTCCTCTGGCGTGTAGAGTCCGTTGTTCCAGTCGTCGCGCAGGGCGACGAGGTCCTGGGCTGTGGCAATCATGCGCGCGCATGTCGTGGTACCGTTCAGGTGCTGGTAGAGCATGGACTCGCAGTCGCACCCGTCGTCCTGGTATTTGGCGGCTACGGTTGGGCAGGCATCGACGCAGTTTGCGTAACCGTCCCGGTCGGCATCGGCGAGGTTTTCGAGGGAATCCGGCGTGCCACAACCACAGGAGCCGGGATCGGTTTTGTCGGGATCCTGGGGGCAGGCGTCTTCGCAATCGACGACGGTGTCCCCGTCGGAGTCGACGTCAGGGATGCCACACCCGCAGAGGCCGGGCAACGTCTTGTCGGGATCGTTGGGGCAAAAATCGAGACTGGCCAGGAGGCACCGGGGAATGCCCGATTCCGAGTCTGGAGTGTCTTCCACACCGCATCCGCAAACTCCGGGCAGTGTTTTGTTGGGATCATTGGGGCACAGGTCGATTTGGTTGTTGAGACATGAGGGGAGACCTGTGGCGAGATCGATCGTGTCGGAGACGCCGCACCCGCAGATGCCGGGCAACGTCTTGTTGGGATCATCGGGGCAAAAATCGGCCGACTGGGCCAGACATAACGGCAACCCTGTTTTGGGGTCGAGCGCGTCGGAGACGCCGCAACCACAGATGCCGGGATCCGTCTTTTTGGGATCATTGGGGCAGAAATCGACCGTGTTGATTTTACAGCTGTAGAGGCCGGTAATGGCATTGAGTACGTCGTCGATCCCGCACCCGCAGACGCCGGGATGGGTTTTGTTGGGGTCATCGGGACACAGATCTGTGTCGGTGGAGGTGGGCTCGGTGACTTCGATATCACAGGCGGGGATCCAGAAAAGTCCGGCGGCGATCCATAATGGAAGCGTTTTTTTTGAGCAGTTCATGGAGGCACTCTCCATTCTGTGTGCAAGGCAGGTATGCCTGGGAAACCGGTTGCCGAAATCGCCGAACGCTAGCTTCTGATCTCTTTATGCAGAGATGCCCTAGATACTCGACTTGATCAGGTCCACGGCATCGTCGATTTCATCGGCGATTTTCTGGATGCGATCGAGGCTTTCGGGGTGATCGAGTGCTTCGTGTCCCCGTGTGATGAGCGTGACGCCGCGTGAGGATATCGACACCGGGAGCGTATGTGACTTGATGAGGTCATGCAATTTCAAGATCGAATTTTTGAGGTGTGCCGTGGCATTGCGAAGTTCCTCGCCCATTTTTTCGCTGGCGAGGTGATTGGCGTTATCGGCCATCATGGCCTGGATTTCCTCGGCGGTCAGGTTTGAGGAACGCGACACGGTGACGACGTGTTCCTTTCGCGTGGCCAGGTCACGGGCGGTCACGTTGACGATTCCGTCGGCATCGACGTCAAACGTGATTTCGATGTCGACCTGACCTGCAGGGGCTGGTGGAATGCCCGAAAACGTGAATTCGGCGAGGACCTGGTTGTCGGCCGCCTGGGTATGTTCGCCCTGAAGGACGACGATGCGAAGCGAGGTCTGGTTGTCGAACGAGGTTGTAAAAACCATGCTGTTGGAACATGGAATCGTCGTGTTTTTGGGCGTGATGACGTGAAATTTGCCGCCATAAATGGCGATGCCCAGGTCGAGTGGAGTCACGTCGAGAAGAATGTGTTGCATTCCCTGATGGATGAGCTCGTCGGCCTGAATGGCCGCGCCCGCGGCCACGACTTCGTCGGGGTTGATATTTTTAGCTGGGGTCTTCTGAAAGAACTCCCCGACGGCCGCCTGAATGAGCGGCATGCGCGTCATTCCGCCCACCAGGACGACCTCGTCGATGTCTTTTTGAGTGAGGTTTGCCTCGAGCATGGCAACCTGGCAAATCTTGAGCGTCCTTTTGATGAGATCAACGACGAGATTTTCAAAAAGATCGCGGGTAATTTCGGCATTGAGGTGAAGTGCCGAACCGTCTGCAGCCGTCTGGATGAACGGAAGGTTGATTTCGGCCACCTTGACCTCGCTCAGATCGCACTTGGCCTTTTCGGCGGCAATCTTGAGGCGTTGCATGGCCATTTGATCTTCGCGCAAATCCACGCCGTTTTCGCGGGCAAATTCCAGCACGAGGTGTTCGATGATGCGGTTGTCGAAGTCATCGCCGCCGAGAAATGTGTCGCCCGTCGTCGAGACGACGTTGAACACCCCATTTTCGATTTTGAGGATGGAGATATCAAACGTCCCGCCGCCCAGGTCAAACACGGCGATCGTTTGATCCTTTTGCATCTGCGTGCCGTAGGCGATGGCGGCGGCCGTGGGTTCGTTGATGATGCGCAAGACATCGAGCCCGGCGATTTTGCCCGCGTCGATCGTCGCCTGGCGTTGGGCGTCATTAAAATACGCGGGCACCGTGATGATCGCTTCGGTACACGACGTGCCCAGATAGTCTTCGGCCACCTGTCGCAACTCGCCCAAGATCATTGCCGATATTTCGGGCAATGCGTAGAGCTTGCCCTTCATCTTGACGCGGATGTCGTTGTGGGGACCTTCGACGATCTCATAGGGCACGGTGTCCATGCATTCCTGAACTTCCGGATCGTTGATGCTACGACCGATGAGGCGCTTGGTCGAATAGACGGTGTTGGCGGCGTTGGTTATCGCCTGACGTTTGGCAAGCTGCCCGACCAGACGTTTCCCCGCTTCCGATATCGCCACAATGGACGGGGTGGTTTTGTATCCGGCTCGGTTGGCGATGATGACCGGTTTTCCGTTTTCTACAACGGCGACACAGGAGTTGGTCGTTCCCAGGTCGATACCGAGTGCATAATCCGACATGGTTCAATCCTTCTGTTTAGGTGGGCGACTGCAACTGGGCATACGCCGTCGAAATCGCCTTGAATATGGCCGAAATGCGGGGACCGAACGGGCCGACGTTTTTGCGAAAATATCGGTCGGGATGAAACTGTCGCGTCCGCGTCATAAAACCCTGACGAATGGCGCTTTCATTGCGCGTCCCTTCGGGGACTCCGAGGAGTTCGTAGGGCGAAAATTCATTTAAATGATCGTGTATAAACTCGATAAATGCCTGAACTTCGGTGGGCAGGTCGAGTTTGATGTCGAAAAGCTGGGGCGTAAACGAGCGAAACTTTGCAAACATTCTCGCGGGAATGTAGTTCGCACAGACTTCGTCGGAATATCCGCTGAATGTCGGCATCGACGAGGGGCGCGTCTGCGTCACAGCTTTTGTCGGGGCAATGGGGGCGTGGTTCACATCGCCACGTGGTTCAGGACGTTTCCACGTCAAAAATCCCAGCAACCTTAAATGGAGATACGCTTCGGCCAGGGCCGATTCGTCCACGGGAAGAATGTCGAGCATCTGGGAAAATGAACGCATCCCGTCGGTAAAATCGAGAACCACCCAGTCAAGCGACGTAAGCTCCGAATATTCCGGGGTCTTTACCGAACATCGACGCGCCACCACATCTGGATCAATGTGTACTCCGTCACCCATGTGCCACCCTCTGAGAACAAAACCGTTATCGCCGCACAAAGCTCCAATAAACCATCTTTTATGTTAGGATAAAAAGCCTAGGATGGCAAGAAACCTACATCCGGTTACATCGGGGCTTCCTGTGGACGGCGGTTTGGCCTGCCTTTGCTGTCGGAAAGAACGCTCCGTGCGTGGCGCATGGATAAAAAAAAAGGCCCGCGCGTATGGCCAAAGGCCATAGCGCGGGCGGCGAGGCGTATCGCGCGGACGAAAGGCCGCCGATAGCCGAGCGCCAGACCCATTGGGCTACGTTTCTCGACGAAAGTTCGGCACCGCGCCATAAATCGCCTTGAGAGGGTCGGGTTCCTCGCCATACAAAAACGCCGGAGAAAGCCCGCGAGAGGTTTCTTTTTGGGCCAGAAGCGGATTGCTCGCCGCATCGCCGGAGGGACGGCGCCATTGCAGGCGCGCCTGGTTGTCGCGCTCCCACTCCGCCTGGACGATGAGAAGGGCGTCGAGTTCGGGGGGGAGACGGTCGCGAAACGCATAAAAGACCTTGCCCGTTGCGGCGGCATCGTTGCACGCCCGGTGCGCACCCTCGAGCGAGATCCCAAGGCGTTCGGCCACCGCGCCGAGATTGTTGCGCTGATGCGGATAGAAATGCTGCGCGAACACGAGCGGGTCGAGGATCGGGTTCTCCGACGGCCAGTCCAGACCCGCCTCGCGGAGTTCACGCGTCAGTACCGTGCGGTCAAACCCAATATTGTAGGCCACAATCCCGTGACCGCGAAACGCCTCGAGAATGTCTCCCGCAATGTCGCGAAGTTTGGGCTGACCGTCGACGTCCGATTGCTGGATGTGCGTCAGCTGGACGACTTCTTCGGGAATCTGGCATTCCGGATCGACAAACCAGTCAAACTCGCGCACCACCTCTCCGCGGAGCATTTGCGTTATCCCCACCTCGATAATCCGGCACGTGTGGGGATCCTTGCCCGTCGTTTCGGTGTCAAATATCGCCAGCGGCAAATCAAACCACTGGGAAGGCCAATGCGTCATGTCTTTGTCCTTTTTTGGGGGTTACTCGGGGCACACGGGCGACCGATCATAAGGAAAACCGTTCGATATCAGATAGTCGGCGATCGCCTCGTCCATGCCTTCGGCGAGGTCGGATCGGCATAACACCGCGTCGATAAAATCGACCAAATCGGCGCCGGGTTCGGTGCGGAAACTCGGCAGATACGTCCCGCATGTGCCCTCGCTTGCGCACGTGTTGTTTTTTCCGCAATCCGTATACCGCGCGCTCGCCAGCGCGTCAAAGACCCCCTGTTCTCCGCCTATCGAGGCCCCGTCCGCCGTCCCCCGGACGAGATGGTGCACGACATAGGTCACCCAGGCTTCGGCGAGGTTCTGTTTCATCGCGCGCTCATGCGTCAGGGAAGGCTGCGGGACGACAATGGTTCCAAACCCCGTCGCGTCGAACAGATGGTCGTAATCCAGCCAGTAACTCCCCGAATCGATGACACGCCAGTACTGCGACACGGGCGTCCCCTCCCGCCACGTCATGGCCATCAGGGAATAAAGCGTCGCAAACCCCTCGCTCCACGCCAGATTCGGATCATACGCCGAGTTGAGCAGATGTTCGCCCCCTTCGCTGTTGTCGCGTCGCTGGGCCAGCACGTAATGACCAAACTCGTGCAATATCGTCGGATACCCCCACGCCGATTCCTCGCTCGTGTCCCCGCCGACGTACATCGTCTTCCTGAGGGTTTCCTTGCCGTACTCAAGCCCGCCTTCCGTGCCGTTGTAAAAACACGTTCCGCATGACCAGTAAATCCCGGGTTTCCACAACACCCCAAGCCCCGGCAGCGCCTGCAACGTCTTGCCAAACCCGTGTGAGGCGAGCTCCTCGTAGGCAAGTTTCAGCGTCTGGTAGAGGTACAAACCGCCGGATCCCTGATCGATCGTCACGCGCACATCCCCCATTTCGCCCACGTCGTCCGGCGCCCCAAAATCGCTCAGAGACAGCGACCACGCCCAAATGTCGTAGGGGTGCTTCTTCGTCGTGTTTGCGACAAAAATGGCAAGTTTTAGCGAATCTTCGACGTACCAGGCCGGGATGATGGAAATCCAGTCGCTTCTTTCGGGCAGCCTTTCGACGTCAAAATAAAACGCGCCCTCGTCGTCGGTCGTCGTCGTGCCCAGCACGGCTCCTGTTTTGTCGTGAAGCGAGAGCGGAAGCCCAGACCCCGCGATGTCGAGTTTTTGGTCAAAATGCGGAAGATGAAACGCGTCATACGTCACCGTTTGCGTTTCGAGCAAAATTCTCCCCTCGACGCGCAAGGGCAGGCAACGCCCCGTCTCGACGCGACACACGCCCGTTTCGCACGTACCGCATACGCCCCCGCATCCGTCCTCGCCGCACGTCCGCCCCTCGCA
>CAMCLY010000095.1 GCA_945875805.1 uncultured Myxococcales bacterium
ACTCTGCAACTGATATCCATGGCATTCATTAGAATTATTGCAAATAGATACCAAACAGGCTCTTAAGAAAATGTGCCATGAGGCTTCTGAATGACGCACGTTCAGGAAGAGAGACTACAAAATTGTTGATGCTTAAGGCATCTCTCACCCCAAATGTCATGCCTGACGTATTATTTCAAAGGAAAAGTTAAATGCTGTAGCCCTGATCTAGCACATTCTTAATTTTTTAAATATCATCTACGATCTCCGACGACATCCTCCAAAGGCGATATTTATCCCAAAAGCATCGCATCGCCGCAAAGTTCGCCCGCACTTGTGGACAGTTCGGGACGTGCGGGATCCGGTCTCGGCACAAAAAGGCCGCCGCGCCATGCAATCATTGACAAAAATGCACATTTCACGATCGGTTGTGCTGTGATAATAAGCCACAGCGCCATATGGCGTTGTTTTGATGAAAGGGAGATAGGGATGGAGTCAAACGACAAACTGGCGGCCCTGAAGGAATTTCGGGCAAACATGGGTGGCAAAAGCGCTTTTGAACTGCTTGGTGTCGGGAAGGATGCCGACGACGCGGCGGTTCGCAAGGCCTATTTTGAGTGCATTCGGAAGTATGGGGCCGATTTTTTTCAGCAGGAAACCGATCCCGAAGCACGTCAGGCCATCGACGACGTCAACCGGCAGCTGAGACTGGCCTATGACGCCATTGGACGGGAGGACAAGCGCACGTCCTATCTAGCGATGCTTCACGGCAAAGCGGTTCCGACCGAAGCTCCCGTCGACATCGAACAGGTTTTTTTGTGCGAACAGGCGGTGGCCCAGGCCAGAACCCTGATGGACCGGGGGGATTTTGAAATCGCGCGCCAGAAGTTGCGCAAGGCTCGCGAGATGGATCCGCGCAACACGGAGATTCGGGTCCGTTGTGGTTATCTCGATTTTATGCTCATGCCGACGGACGAGCGAGGCAAACGGCATTCCGGGGAAGTGGGACAGATACGCCAGGAGCTGGAAGAGGCGTGCAAGGAACTGGCGACGGCGGATTATCTGCGCGTCTATCTGGGCGATTTGGAAAAACTTGAAGGCAATCTGGAAGCCGCTCAGAAGTGGTATGAAGAGGCGCTGAAACTGAATGCGGGCAACCTTCCGGCCCAACGGGCGCTGAGACTGATGAAGGATCGCGAAAAGAAGACGAAGGAGGCACAGGCTCCGGCCGGATCATGGCTGGACCGGATCAAATCGTTGCTGACAAAGAAACTTTAGGCCACAAACGGCACCACGGACTGGGTGAAATGAAAGAGATAATTGGGAGGGATCTGTGGCAGTAGAGGAAGGATCCGCGCTCCTCAAGGAGCTGACGTTTCAGCTTGCGGTCACCAAGGCAATGTTGCAGACCGTAGAGCTGGATCAGATTCTGTACATCATTCTCTCGGGAATCACGCACGGCGATGGTCTGAATTTTAACCGGGCGGTGCTTTTTCTGGCCTGGGATCGTCGCAACGAGCTTCGTGTGACGCGCAGCGAGGGCCCGTCGAATGGCGAGGAAGCCCACCGTATCTGGGAGGGAATCAAAGCCGAGAAACTGAACCTCCAGAGTCTTTTGGATCGATACAGTCAAAAGTCTTCTGAACCGCAGCATCTGACGAACCAGCTTTTTGGTTTTTCGCTGAAACTGAACGAAGTGCGCCCGATGGAAACGTTGGATGCGGTTCAGTTTGAACTGACGGATGTGATCTCGCACTGCGTCGCGACGCAGAAGCCGTTTTATGTCAATGGCGTGGAGGCGACGTATCACGATCTTGTGACGGGGCGTTTTCTGACGTTTAAAAATTTTGCGTGCGTTCCAATTTTTCTCAAAGACGAGGTGTTTGGCGTCATCCTGACGGACAATTTCTTTAACGCCCGGATCATCCGTGCGGATGAAATCCGGGGGTTGAGCGGCGTCGCGAACCTGGCGTCCATTGCGCTGGAACGCGCCATGCTTTACCGCAAACTCAAAGAAATGGCCCAGGTGGACGGTCTGACGGGCGTCTTTAACCGTCGCTATTACGAGCATTTTCTCCATGATGAGTTTATCCGTTCGAAGCGTCTGCAGCGCGCGCTGGCGATGATCGTCTTTGACATCGACTGGTTCAAGCGGTGCAACGACACGTATGGTCACGAGTGCGGGGACCGGGTGTTGCGCCAGTTTGCCCAGCTTCTCAAGGACAACACGCGCGAGGGGGACATGGTTGCCCGGTATGGGGGCGAGGAATTTGTGGTGCTTCTGACGGGAGAGAACTCCGGCGAGGGGGCGCTCAGTGCGGGAGAAAAACTGCGCGCGCTCGTTGCAAAAACCGCATTTGCTGGTTTTGACGCCGGCGCGATTACCGTGAGTGGCGGCGTGGGGATAGTGTATCCGCACGAGGATTTTGAGACGCTCTTTTCGCGCGCGGATTCCGCGCTCTATGAGGCCAAGCGCGCCGGACGAAACCGGGTCTGCCTTTATGCGTCTCCCGAGGAGCGCGATTAGCCGGTTTGCCATGAGTGCCGGTCTTTTCCGGAAGGGGGCCGCGCGTATGGCCCTGGCCATAGCGCGGGCCGCGAGGCGTATCGGGCGGGCCACGGCCGCCCGATAGCCGAGCGCCCTCAAAAAAACACGCGGATGAAGCACACCCAAGGTGGGGATCCGGCCAACTCGACGTTCTCGACTCAAAGGAATTTCGTCTTGGGAATAAGGAGGCTGGGCGACGTGTTGTCGAATTGTTTTTTCGGGTGGGCTATTGCGCCTACATAGGCGTATATGTCGCACACTTGGTTTGCAATTATTGGTTTGCAATTATAGGACAAATGTCGTAGAATGCGAGCGGGGGATTTCTCATTAGGAGATATAAAGACAATGTATAGAAATAAGCTACAGGCGATTTTGTGGGTGCTGGGTCTTGCGGCATTGAGCGGTTGCGGTTCGGATAAGCAGGAGAGTTCCGGCGCGATGAGCGAACAGACGGCGCTGACGCAGGTGGAAGTACAGACGGTGTCGACGTCGAGTTTTTCGCGTGAGCGCACGTATGTGGGGAACATCACGGCCGCGAAGGAAGTGAAGGTCATCCCGCTGGCCTCTGAGCGCATTTTGAAGTACCCGTGGGAGAACGGGGATTACATCGAGAAGGGCCAGGTGATTGCGGAGATCCGCAACGAGGTGAACCGGAAGGGGCTTGATGCGGTGAACGCGCAGCTTCGGAGCATTGAGGCGCAGCTCAAGGCGGCGGAACGTGAAAAGAAGCGCGTGGAGAGCATGTACGAGTCGAACGTGGTGAGCCGCCAGTCGCTGGATCAGGCGACGGACGCGGTGACGACGCTGACGGCCTCGAAGATGCAGTTGCTGGCGTCGCAGGAGCAGACGAAACTCGGGCTTGACTATGCGCGTGTGATTGCGCCGATCGACGGGGTGATCAGCCAGAAGAGTTCGGAGGTCGGGGACATTGCGTCGTCGGCGATGCCGCTTTGCGTGCTTCTCGACATGAAGACGCTGAAGGTGACGCTGAACGTGACGGAAGAGGACATGCCGTATCTGAAGCTCGGTCAGGAGGTGCGTCTCCGATTTGACGCGTATCCCGGGGAAGTGACGGTGGCGAAGATCACGCGCATCATGCCGTATGTGAACACGTCCTCGCGCACGAACACGGTGGAGGCGGAATTTCCGAACGTGAAGAACGAGCAGACGGGCCAATACCGTTTCAAGCCAGGGATGTATTCCAAGGCGGATCTCTCGCTGGATTCGACGAACGACGCTATCGTGGTGCCGCCGCGTGCGCTGATTCTGGCACCTGAGCTTCTGGAACAGCAGGCGTCCGGTCAGAAGTTGCGGCGAGCGTTTGTGGTCAATGCCGACAACACGGTGTCGGCCCGGACGGTCGAGGCTGGGGAACGCCAGGGGGACACGATTGAAATCCTCAGCGGACTTCAGGTGGGAGACAAGCTCGTGATACGCGGTCATCACTCTCTGATCGACGGGGACAGGGTGAATATAGCCCAGACGTCATCGAAGGCCGCCACAGCCGAGAAGGCGGCTCCGTCGGCGGCGGCGGTTCCGGCGGGGACCGAGACGACGGCCCCGGTGGTCGAGGGCACCTGACATTTTCTTGCGATGTATATCGCCCATGGCGCGCTTACGTCTGTAGATTCAGTCGTTGCGCGCCTTTTTTTGTGACACTCCAGATGAACCTGACGACCTGGTCTCCATGTAGGCACATGTCGTCATATTTGAGAAATAAAACCAGCCGTTCAGTTGTAAGATAGCACGGCAAAAGAGGGGTCTGCACCCGCTGTTTCTTTGCATCCATGACATTCAACTCTGAGGTTTTCGATGAGCATTCCAGGGTATTCCGTTAAAAACCGTGTCACGATGACGATGTTTTATCTCGGCGTCATCGCATTCGGCATTTTCTCGTTTATGAGGTTACAGCTCGATCTGTATCCCGACATGGACATTCCCTACATTCTCGTGATGACGACGTATATCGGCGCCAGCCCGGCGGATATCGAAACGCTTGTCTCGCGCCCCATCGAGGAGAATGCGGTTTCGGTCACAGGCGTCAAGAACGTGACGTCGACCTCCAAAGAAAACGTGGGCATCGTCGTGCTCGAATTCGACTGGGGTTACGACATGGACCAGGCGGAGATCGACACGCGAAACAACCTCGATCTCGTGCGCGACAAGCTGCCGGACGATGCCGACGAACCCATCGTCATTGCGATGGATCCGTCGATGTCGCCGATCGTCATGATCAACCTCCAGGGCGACATGTCGTCGTCGGAAATACGCCAGGTGGCGGAGGACCGCATCCAGCCGATGCTTGAGCGCATCGACGGCATCGCGTCCGTCGAAGTCGGCGGCGGCGAGGCCCGGCAGATCCACGTGCGTTTAGACCCGAAGAAACTCGAGGCCTACAAGATTTCCCCGCTGTCGATTGTCCAGATGATCGGCGCCGAGAACGCGCAGGCCGTCGGCGGTTATATTGAGGATTCCGGGATGGACCTCAACATCCAGTCCCAGGGCAAATTCACCAACGTCGAGGAAATGGGCGAGATCCTGCTTGGCGCAGGCCAGAACAACTCAGGCGCAATCATCCCGATCCGCCTCAAGGACGTGGCCGAAATCGAGGACACGATTGAAGAATCGCGCCGCTATCTCGAGGCCAACGAGCGTTCGTCCGTCATGCTCATCATCAGCAAACAGTCCGGTGCCAACACGGTGGATGCCGCCAAGGGCGTTCTCGATGCCCTGCCCAAAGTCATCAAGTCAGTCCCGGGCCTGTCCTACACGGTCGTCAACGATCAGTCCGAATTTATCATCAGCTCTATCGGAAACCTCAAAGAAACGTGTGTACTCGCCGTCATCATTGTCTTTTTTGTGCTTTTGATGTTCTTCAAGAGCATCACGACCTCGCTCATCGTCGCCACCGCCATTCCCATCTCCCTGATGGCGACCTTCGGCTTCATGTCTTCGATGGGCATGACGATGAACGTCATCTCCATGGCGGGTCTTGCACTGGCCGTCGGTATGCTCGTCGACAACTCCATCGTGACGCTTGAAAACATCTTCCGCCACCGTGAGGAAGGCGACTCCGCATTCCAGGCATGTGTCCGCGGTGCCAAGGAAATCATGATGGCCATCACGGCCTCGACGCTGACGACCCTTGCCGTGTTCCTGCCCATTCTCTTCGTGCCTGGCATTGCCGGCATGATGTTCCGCGACATGTCCCTGACGATCTGCGGCGCCCTGGTCATTTCGTTGCTCGTCGCCGTCACGTTCGTCCCGATGCTGTCCTACTACATGCTCAAGAGCCCGAAGTTCGACAAGACCATCAAGAGCAACTCCGGCAACGAAGTCGAAGACCTCTCCACCCTTTCGGAATCCGAAAAGGCCAGCTTCATGAATTGCTTGCGCCGCGGCTATGAAGCCATTCTGGAAAAACTGATCGCCGTCCGCGCAGTCGTCGTCCTGGTTGTCGTCGCCATCTTCGTCTTTGCATGTTACGGGTTCACCAAAGTCCCGATGGAATTCATGCCCCAGAGCGACGACTCCTACATCACCATCAACATCACCACCGAAATCGGCAACGACGCACGCACGACTTACGAAATCATGAAGGAGTGCAATGAAATCGTAAAGCAGATCATTCCCCCCGAGGAGCGCATCCTCATCTCCTTGGACTCTGGTTCGGCAGATTCCGGTTTTTCCTCCATCATGTCCAATGGCGTCCACACCGGAAAGATCCGCGTCAAACTCGTCAAGCCCAAGTTCCGCGAACGCGGCATCACCCAGATCATCGACGACGTCCGCACCGGCCTCAAAAAAGTCCCTGGCATCACCTATCAGGTGGCCGGTCGAAGCATGGGCGGATCCTCCGGAGCCGACATCGACATCGAAGTGTACAACGATGACATCCAGGAAACCCGAAAAGTCACCAACCGCATCCGCCGTGCCATGCTCGAACGCCCCGACATCTCCGAAGTCAAGCTCTCCGTCGACGAGCAGAAGCCCCAGATCAAGGTCGACTTTGACCGCCAGAAGATGTCCGAACTCGGGCTCAACACCAGCACCGTCGGAAACCTCATCTACATCTATTTCCGCGGCATGACGGCCAGCTACTACCTCGACAAGGGTGACGAATACGACATCATTGTGCGCTATGACCGTTCCTATCGAAACGACATTCACCAGGTCGAAAACATGCCCCTGACGACCAACACGGGCGCCATCGTCCCCCTCTCCACGGTCGCCCATGTCTACGAAAACCTGGCTCCAACCGCCATCGAACGCAAAAACCAGGAACGCTACCAGATAGTCAGCCTCACGCTCACCAACGCCTACGTCGATCCGGTCACCGGCAAAACCGTCAAAAAAGACCTCGCAAAGACCATCTCCGAAGTCAGCAAATACCTCGACGAACAGATCGAAATCGACGCACAGCGCGGCTTTGAGTGGCGTTACAGCATGTCCGGTACCGCCGAAAACTTCCAGGATTCCTTCAAGTACCTCTTCATCGCCCTGATGATTTCCGTCGTCCTCGTCTATATGGTCATGGCCTCCCAGTTTGAAAACTACCGTCAGCCCTTCATCGTGCTGCTCACCGTTCCTCTCGCCATCATCGGCGTGTCCATGATTTATCTGCTCACCGGGCGAACGCTCGACATGTCAGGCCTCATTGGTATCATCATGCTCGTCGGTATCGTCGTCAACAACGGCATCGTCATGGTCGACGCGGCCAACCAGAACCGCGCCCGCGGTATGGCCAAAAACCGCGCCGTCGTTTCCGCCGCCCGCACCCGTATGCGCCCGGTCATGATGACCGCCCTCACGACGATTCTCTCCATGGTGCCTCTCGCCCTCGAACTCGGCGAGGGTTCCGAAACCTGGGCCGGCATGGGAACCACCGTCATTGGCGGTATGACCGTCGCCACTTTCATGACCCTCTTCTTCATCCCCGTCATGTACTCCATCATCGCCCCGAAGAAATTCGTCATCGAAGAATCCGAGGACGAAGGTGAAGTCATCTCCGCCACCGAGCGCAATGCCGCCCGCGAATCCCAAGTCTCACTCGATGCCGTGACCGAGAATAAATAACGGAGTTCCCAACATGCAAAAGCCCAACATCCACTCCATTCTGCCCATTCTCATCGCGCTTGCGCTGCCGGCAGGCAGCGCCATGGCGCAGGATGCCAACCCGACGACGGCACCGGCCCAGCCGACGCCTTTCTACGCTCCCCCCGAAGACAGCAATCCCGGCGACGCCATCTACGACCCGACGCTCATCAATCCAGAAATTTCCAAGAGCACCACCTCCAAAACCCAGAGCGCACGCACGATCCTCGAGCGCACGCACCAGCCTCCCATTCCCAACTTCTCCAACCTCTCCGAACGACATATGCAGTCCCTCCCGGGCGAAGAACAGCTCGACCAGGCCATCGAACAGATCACCGAGCTCAACGAAATCAAGCCCGGCCCGGCCATCACCTTGCGCGAAGCCCTGCTCATGGCCGACCGCGACAACCTCAATCTCGCCGCGGCCCGCGTCAAAATCGAAATTGCCGACGCCCAGCTCAAACAGGCATGGGCCATCCTCCTGCCCAACATTTCGGGCTCACTGAGCTACGCCCACGTCTACAACAACGCCACCGCATCCTCCCTCAAAGGCGCCATCTCCCCGGCTTATGAATCCCTCGGCAACCTCGCCAAAGACCTTGGTCAGGCCGCCACTTCCCTCGCCGCTTCCGATCCCGCCCTCGCCGGCGCCCTGGGCCAAATGGCACAGGACGTCGCAAGCCCCCTCCAGGGCATGCAAAGCGACAGCGGTTCCTCCAACGCCATCGACACTGTCAGCATGGGACTCACCGTCGGACTCTCCATCGTCAACGTCGCCAACTGGTTCAAACTCCGAATGGCCGACGAAGCCGTCGACATCACCGAACTCGGCGTCGAGGACGGTCGCCAGCAAATCCTCGCCGGCGTCGCCCAAGCCTACATGGCCGCCCTCCTCTGCGGCGAGGTCGTCAAAGTCCAGCGCGTCCAGCTCAAAACCGCCCTCGATCAGCTCACCGTCGCCCAGGGACGTTTCGACCGTGGCGCAGACGTCAAGCTCTCCGTCATCCAGGCGCAATTCAGCGTCGAACAACAGCGACAAGCCCTCATCGACGCCATCTGGTCCTACGAAACCGCCCGTGACGCCCTCGCAAACCTCATCAACATCAAGGATCTCCCCGTTCCTCAGCCCACCCACCTCAAATCCATGGATCTCACCGACGACGACAAACTCGTCGAAGACGCCCTCCAGAACAACCGTACCCTCAAAATCAACCGCATGACCCAGCACGTCAACGAACTCAACCTCAATGCGGCCATCGCGGACTTCTTTCCCACCCTCTCCGGCGCCTTCCAGTTCGGCTACACCCTCCATCCACAGGCCGGATCGCCCACTTGGACCATGGCCCTCTCCGCCTCCGTCCCCCTCTTCGATTACTCCAAATTCGGCGTCCTCGACGAACGCAAAGCCTCCATCCTCGAAACCCAACTCTCCATGGAAAGCACCGCCGAGGCCACGCGAATCGCCGTCCGAAAGGCCAAACGCGAATACAACTCCTCCCTCTTCAACGTCGATAACGCAAAGCGTCAGGTCGAACTCGCCCGCGAAGCCCTCCAACTCACCGAAGCCTCCTACAAAAACGGCGCCTCCACCTTCATCGACGTCAGCCGCGCGCGCGATACCGTCGCCGCCGCCTCCATCGCCTACATCACTGCGGCCATCCAGTCCGAACTCTCCATGATCTCCCTCATCTCCACCCTCGGACGCGACATCATGGAAGTCGTCTACTAACCCCCTTTTTTTCGGAGGCCGGGCTATCTGCCTCACGGCAGATACGCCCCGGCCGCGCGGCTATTTCGCCCTCCGGGCTCAATACGCCGCGCTTTTTCTTTTTTTTCATCCCACAAATCGATACCCGAGACCATAAACCGTCTCAAGACGACAGGGTTTGCCGGGGTTCACCTCTATCTGACTGCGAATCTGAACGACAAAATTGTCAATCGTCCGGTTCGTCCCGTCGTAGTCCTCACCCCAGACGTGCTCAATCAGCGCCTCCCGAGAGTAAATCCGGTTCGGATGGCGCGCAAAAAATACGAGCAGTTCCAACGCTCGCGGCGTCAGTTTGATCGGATCGCCCCCGCGCGTCACCGTCATGCTCTCGGGATATATCGCCAAATCCCCAAACTCAAGCGGGCGCGCCGATTCCATCCGACGCTGACCAATACGGCGCATCGCCGCTGCCACGCGCGCCAAAAATTCCCTCAGCCCAAACGGTTTCGACACGTAATCGTCCGCACCAAGACTCAGCCCTTCGACCTTGTCCGACTCTCCAGTCCTCGCCGAGAGAATGATCACATGCACGTCGTTGCCGGAGGCACGCAAATCCTTCAAAATCTCAAACCCAGACCGGCCAGGCAGCATCACATCCAAAATGATGAGATCCGGGACAAACTCCGCCACCATCGGCATGACCGCCTGGCCGTGAGACGCCCCGCGCACCTCATAACCCTCGTACTCCAGGTTGTGAATCAGGCCTCGCGCTATCGCGCCATCGTCCTCCACCACCAAGATCTTTTTTTTCTGCACATCCATCGTCACCCCGATCCATGCGAACAGGCTTTTACGTCTTCACACGTTTAAACACCAGATTCCCAAGTCGCCGCGCATAACACAGCGGCAGGCCAAGCGTCGATTTCACCTCATATTCCTCGCTCATATAGCGCGGCGACGGAAACGCCGTGTGGAAACACACCGACGCCGAATCAAACAACATCGCCGTAAACGCCAGATATCGGGGCCGCGAAAACTTCCGGCGCAACGGATGAAACAGTCCTGCCTGCGCAATGCTGCGAAGCAAAAACTCATACTTCACTTTTGACGGCTTCAACTGCGCCAAAATATCCTCCGGTACCGGCGTTCCAAGCAATGCCGCCGGAATCGCCAGCGAAAAATACACCGCCGTTTTCACGTGCATCGACGAGACGACCGACACAAATTTTTGCCAATCCAACTCCGGATACGCCCGCACAATCCGATCGACGTCCGTATGAAGCCGAAGCCCCGGCGCGCGCACGTATGAATGTTTCGCCGTGTGCAGACACACCTGAACCAGATTCATCACCGGTTCGAGAATGCGCACTCGCGTTCCGTCCACCGCCAACGACGTGGCCATCAAATCATCCGCCGACGGCTCCACCTCAGGAGAAAGCCAGCGTCCCGCCACCGGCCTCCACTGAAGTTCCAGCCACAACGTATCGTCGGCGAGTTCTTTTTTGTACTCCGTGCCGCCACTGCGATACCCGGCCTCGACCCCCGCCGTCTCGATCGTTTCCTCCGCCCGAAAATCGAGCGCAAACCCTTGTGCCATCACCACGTCATGTGCGCGCACAAAATCCGAACGCCGCACCAATATATCAAAATCCCCCATCGGACATTCCTCCAGATGGGGATATATCCCGCGCGCAATGCCCGCATTTTTGAGCGCCACCACGGGAATCTTTTCTGCGTCAAGCGCCTCGGCCAACGCATCCAATGCCTCAAAACGCTGACTCAGACGATATTTCCACTCATCCGCCTCGGCCTCCCATTCGGGCGTGGCTTTGCCCAGCGCCCGCAGACGACTCGCCACAATCGACGAACATTCGTGTTCACGCGCAAACAAAAATAACCGACGTTCCTGACACAATTTGTACAACGCGTCGATCCGATCCAAATCGGCGGCATCCCGCGCCACCAGACAGGCCACCAGCATTTCCTCATAAGGCGAATGCACCAGCGTTTCATACAATCCCATACGCTCTCTCCTCTATTTTCGACGTCTGCAAACCTGCGCTCTTTCTATCAGACACCACAAAGAACCAGTCCATTTCTACATTCCAAAACGCATAAAGTCCCCAAGCAAAAAACAAAAAATCACCTAAACCGACCTCAACTCCGACCCCGCTCCCATGGGGAGGGGAGCATGCTTCACAAAACACAAAAAGCCCTAGCCAAACCCCGACCTCACCCCCGGCCCCTCTCCCATGG
>CAMCLY010000096.1 GCA_945875805.1 uncultured Myxococcales bacterium
GTGTTGGGGGCGTTCGCATAAACGCCCCCAACCGCCGAAGGCGTACTTCAAAATATCAGAGGGCGCGGGGGATTCCCCCGCACAGGCGGTACGTGCTGGCGCATCTTCTGCGTCAGCGGCGTCGTTGCCGTCGGTCACGTACCGAGTACGCTCCCTCCGGCGCCTCCTTGCTTCCTTGAATCTGCATCCAGCACGCCGCGCCTGCTTGAGATGAACCTTAAAAAACTCACTTCAACGCGCTGTTTTGCCTGCGCAAGTCGGGCCTTCGATGACCTGCTTGAGATGAACCTTAAAAAACGCACTTCATCCCCCACCTAAGCTCCCGGCAGGGATGAAACACGACGTCACGCCATGCGTCCACACGGCGTCGGGGCTGTAAAAGCTACAATTTTTGGAGGTCAGCCTTGGCGGCGCTGAGATTTTCGGCTTGGAGGTTGATTTGGGCGACAAAGGAGGCGTCGTCGGGCTGTCGCAGGATGAGGCGAATGAGGTCGAGGGTGTGTTCGACGCGCTCGCGGTGGGGGGCGTGGGATTCTTTCATGACGGCGAGTTTGTGTCGGAGGTGGGCCTGTTGGTCGAGAAAACAGGAACGGGCGTCCAGGACGAAGTGGGAGAGGTCTTCGTGGAGGGTTGGGGATTGGAAATAGGCGGACAAGAAGGTGCGGGCGTGTCTGAGGGCACCGGGGGAAACAGATGGAGTGTCTGGCATGGGATACCTTTTTTTTTATTTAGATAATCAGGCATAGGAAAGACTGAAAGTGCTGGTAGGGCTTGGGAACATGGATCATGAATGGGGATGTGGGCAAGGGAAAAAGCGTCCGTTTGGGTGTGCGTCTGAACATAAGGGGGCGTCGCGTATCCGCCGAGGGCGGATAGCGACGCGCGCGGGGCGTATCCGCCTCACAGGCGGATAGCCCGCGCCCAGGAGGGATAGACGTGGGTGTCGTCGTGAAAGCCGGGAACGTTGCACTTTAAATTTTGGCATGATATACGGGCCGCCGGTTTGGCGCATCCAAAACTTGTTCAGTGTATGCGTGATTCATCAGGAGAATAACATGAGTAAAGGATTTGTACGCTTTATGCTGGGTGCGATGGTGGCGACGCTCACCATGGCATCGACCGTTGCAGTGGCGCAGAATGTGGCCTTTGAGGATAAGCAGCAGGCGGTGATTAAGAACGCCACCGAACCGAAGAAGACGGAACGCCAGACGCTGGAACAGCAGGAAGGGTCGGGTCCGAAGGTGGGATATCAGACGGACGAGATGGCGGCGGCGGCAGCGGCGGCCGAGAAGATCGAGCTTCAGCAGGAAGCCATCAAGAAATTGCAGCGTCGTATCAAGCAGACGGACGAGGACGATCCGGCCAAACCGCAGCTGATGGAACGTCTCGGCGACATGTTGTGGCAGAAGGCGCGTTATTATGAGCTTCGGGCCTATGATTATCTGGCCCAGGCCAACGAGCTTGGTGCGCAGGGGGACAAGGCCGGTCAGGATGCGGCCATGGCCAAGAAGGCCGAGGATGAGAAGGTCGGGCGAGAGGCGCGCGAGGAAATGCTCAAATTGTATCGGGATATATTGAAGTATCATCCCGATTATGAACAGATCGACAAGATCCGTTATTACATGGCGTTCAACATGGCCGAAATGGGCTATGCGGGCGAAGCGTATGAACAGTACAGCGGGATTGTGCGCGAACACTCGACCTCGAAGTATTTGCCGGAAGCATTTCTGGGGATGGCGGAATACTCGTTTACGATCGAGGAGGACATGCCGACGGCGTTGCAGCAGTACCAGAAGGTCGTGAGCATTGATCCGTCGAGTTCGGCGGCGTCGTTTGCGATGTACAAGATGGGCTGGTGTTATTTCAATCTTGGCGAGCCCAAGAAAGCGTTGGCTCAGTTTGAGAAAGTCATCCGCGAGGCTGACAAGAGCGGGGACAAGCGCCACATGGATATGCGCAAGGAAGCCGTGAAAGACCTTGTCAAGGCGTACAGCATGTGGGATGCGGCGAAGCCCGGCAATGCGCGCAAGTATTTTTCGGGGTTTGCGGCCAATGATGAAGAAGTCGATCAGATGATGGAGCGTCTGGCCCGGCTGTATGGCGAGTCGGGACGGGTGGAAGATTCCAACTACGTTTATAACCAGCTGATTGCGGCGAATCCTGGAAAATTCAAGATTGTAGGGTATCAGCATGAAATCATGCTGAATACGGAGACTCTTTCGGATCCTACAAAGCTGGCCGAAGATATTCAGCGCACGGTGGCAATTTTCGTCAAGGCGCGAGACGAGCATTACGAGGGCGCGACGCCCGAAGCGGTCAAGGCGGAGAGCGACAAGCTCGAGCAATACGCCTCGGATACCGGTAAATGGTATCACATGACGTATCAGAACACGAAGAACCCGCTTTACTACTCGCTGGCGTTTGAAATCTACAAAACGTATCTGAACAATTTCCCGACGGCGACGGACAACTATGAAGTGATGTATTATTATGCGGACATGGCGTATTTCCGCAAAAATTATGCAGAGGCGGCCAAGGGATACGAGCGAGTTCTTGATCTCAACGAGAACGGTGAGTTCAGTAAGGATGCGGCGCACGGGGCGGTTCTTGCGTATGACCAGCTGATGGGTGAGAACAATACGGACAAGGAGGCGTGTCCTGACATTCCCGTGACGCCCGAAGCGAAGGATGGCGAGGAGCAGACGTATCCGGAGTATCCGATTGCGGAATGCCGCCTGAAGTTTATCGAGGCGAGCAAGCGGTATGCAAAGATCGACAATTCGGCGGAATTTGCGAACAACTCGAAGTACAAGGCGGCGCAGATTTATTTCAACTACAATCACTTTGAAGAAGCCCGTCCGCTGTTTTTGGAAGTGACACGTGACGCGCCGTCGACCGAGGTGGCGGTGTATGCGGGGAACTACCTTCTTGAGACGTATCGTCTGACGAAACAGTATTCGAAGATGCACGAGGCGATTCAGGAACTCAAGGGCAACAGTGCGTTTATGGCGAACAACACGACGTACATGCCGGAGTTCAAGGAAGTGTTGAACGCCTATGAACTTGCTCTGGACTACAAGTTCTGCGAGGAGAAGGAGAACAACAAGGAGTGGGAAGCGGCTGCGCGTTGCTATGAGAAGTATGCGGACGAACATCCGGGCAGCGAGGATGCGGCGAAAGCACGGTGGAATGCGTCGGTGGCGTGGGAACACAGTTCGGAGGTGAGCCGGGCCATCGAGGCGCGCGTGGCGCTGTTGACGTCTGGCAATGCGGACGAACACACGAAGGCGCTGGCCCCGCGCGCGATGTATGCGATTGCGTTGAACTATCACAGTCTGGCCGTATTTTCGGAAGCGGCGCGTTACTATGAAATTTTTGTCAAGCAGTTCCCCGAGGATCGGGAGGCATGCGTGCCGTTTGGCGCCGCGCCGTCTAAAGATCCGTGTGCGAAGACGGCGTTGCAGAATGCGGCCGCCTTCCGTGCGGGGTTGGGTGAATATGAAAAGGCCGTCGAAAATTACGACCTTTATGCGAAGATGTTCCCCAAAGACAAAGATCAGATGGCCATGCTGAAGTATCAGACGGGGCGCATTTATTATGATCAGAAAAAGTATGATCAGGCGCTTGATCGTTTCCGCGATTATCTGAAGACGTATGCCAAAATTGGTGTGCCTGGACGTCAGGTGGCGGCTCAGACGTATATCGGGAAATGTTACTGGGAAAAGAAGAATACGAAGGAGGCGCTGAAGGCGTTTGAGGCGGCCGAGAATCTGTTTGCGAGCAAGGCGGTTCAGGGCTGGCTTGGTTCGGCGACGCCTGCGGATGCCGAAATGACGCGCAACGCGGCCGCCGAGGCGCGTTTCATGCGCGGCGAGTCTTTGTTCCGTGAGACCATGGACATCAAGTTGACGGATCCGAATGTGTCGCCGCGCAAGATCGACGAATTCCTGCAGCAGCAACTCGCCAAGAAGGCCGACAAGCTGGGGCAGGCGGCGCCGGTGTTTAACGACGTCATCATGAAGTTCAATGCGCCGGCCTGGGGTCTTGCGGCCATGACGCGTCTGGGTATGTTGTACGACGACGTGGCGGAGCAGGTGGCCAACGCCCCGGTTCCTCCCGGCACGCCCGAGGAAGTCGAACTGGCGTACGTCGATAAGGTTCTTGAGTTTGCCGACAAATTCGAGACGCAGGCCGTCACGGCCTACGTGGCCGCCGTCAAGAAGGCCGCCGAAACCGGATGGTTCAGCCAGTACACGATGGATGCTCAGAAACGTCTGTTTGACCTCCGTCCGATGGAATACCGTTCGGCTTCGGAAGTCAAAGCCGCCCCGAACAAGATGGTGGCGACCTATCACACGGGTGCGCTTTATACGAATCTCGACGAGCTCCGTGGACAAATCACCAAAGAACAGCGCAAGGTCGTTATGGATGGCGCTGTGAGCGAAGAACAGGCCGCCGAGGCGGCGCAGTCCGAGAGCGCGCAGGCGCAGTAAACATCCCGCGGCGGGGTCGGGACGGGTTCACCGCCGTCCATCCCGCCCTTCCAATCCAAGACCATCCATAAAACAAGAAGATATATGAGGAGCTATGAAAGCTATGTTTAAACGCACGATGCTTCGTTTTGCGTGTCTCGGGTTTGCGTCTGCGGCGCTGATGGGCATGACGGCTTGCGGTTCGAGTTCGAGCACGAGCGGAAGCAGTTCGGTACAGGCACCGACCGCCGGTCCGTCCAAAACCGTCGATGCCAGCGGAAAACGCGCCGTCGTCAAGGAGTCGGCCATCGCCCTTTTTGAACAGGGAACCAAACAGGCCAAGTCCAATCCCGCCGCAGCCATCGAGGCTTTTAAGTCGGCGGCCAAGGAAGAAAAGAATTTTGCGGAAGCCTGGTACAATATCGGTCTTCTTGAACAGCAGCGCGGCAATGTCAGCGAGGCCAAAGAGGCCTACAAAAAAGCCATCGACATGCGTCCCGATTTGGCGGATTCCTACACCAACCTCGCCAAAATGGAGATAGACAGCGGCAATTATGATGAGGCCGAAAAAATACTTCTTTCGATTGTGGACGACAAAAATGGCCTCGATCCGTACAACGTCCAGGCCAACCTTAACCTCGGGATGCTTTACCGACACAGGGGTGAGGAAATTCTCGACAAGGAACGTGGCGGCGTGGAACCCCGTTTCAGCATGACGGGGTCTGAAAATAAAGGCGAGATCAAGAATAAAGAGGCCTATGACATGTTTGCCAAGGCCGTTGTTCACGTCCGTCGCGCGTTGGCCGGCGATTCCAATAACATTTATTGTTATGAGAACCTGGCCGCCGTTTATTACATCATGAACAGCCTTGAAGTGGCGCGGCTCGTGACGGAACAGGCGATCATCAAATACAACGAATACAACGACGAACTCAAAAAACAGCTCGAAGCCGGCCGTATCACCCAGGACGAATACGATCTCAAGGCGTATACGCCCAAGGATCTCTCCGCCATCTACAACACGTCCGGTCTGATTTACCTGGCCAATGGCGAGGTTTCGATGGGGAATGCCGAGATGAAAAAAGCCGTCGAGGCCGATCCCAATAACGTTCAGGCCATGCTGAACGTCGCCGGTATCGCGATCAACGTACAGGATTTTAATCTGGCGTATGATCTTTACAACCGCGTCCTCGCCCTGGAACCCAACAACATCGAGGCGTATTTGTCCAAGGGGGTGGCCGCGCGCGGCCTCAACAACACCGATGAAGCCGAAAAGATTTATCGCGACATCATCGCCAATCATCCCGAATACCCGCAGGCCAAGTTCAATCTCATCGTGCTCATCCAGGAATACTACCTCAAGGTCGACGAAGCCCGCCAGATGTGGGTTGAGTTTGTCGACGATCCCGTAGCCAATAAGGTGATCCCGGGACGTGTGCTTGAGGCCAAAAATCGTATCAAGCAAATCGACGAACTGAAGGAGCAGATGCGTAAAGCCGAGGCCCAGCAGGCGGAGTTTGAGCGCAAGATGAAGGAGCTCGAAGCCCTTGAGCAGCAGCAGTCCCAGGACGAGCAACCGCAGCCCCAGGAATAACATTTCTTAGGAATAATTCTCGGAAGTCGGTGTTTGACAAACGATTTCTGACTCGAAAAGGCCGCCAGAGAGCGGCCTTTTCTCCTTGTGAAAATGAGTACAATCCCGTAAAGGTTGCGCGCGGGTGCGCTTATGTAGGTCTATGTCACCCGTGGCGCATTGCGCCTAGCCCTTTAGCCCGGAGTTCAGCATGTTAGAAAATACCCCCAGTGTTCAGCTTGATGCGATAACAGATTCCAATGACGAACGCATTGGAATGACGGATCAAGCCCTCATGCGCAGTGTTGTCGATCATTTGCGCTACTCGTTTGCCAAAAATAGCAAGACGGCTTCTGAGGATGATCTTTATCTCGCCATGAGCCTTGCCATCCGTGACCGGCTGATCCATCGTTGGATGAAAACGATGAAACAGTATTACCAGACCGATGCCAAGCGCGTGTATTATCTGTCTGCGGAATACCTCATCGGGCGTTCGATGGGAAACAACCTGATGAATCTCGGTCTGACGGAGCGTGCGGACAAACTTTTAAGTTCGTACAATCTTCACCTTAAAGATATCGAGTCGCATGAGCCGGATCCCGGTCTTGGCAACGGCGGTCTTGGCCGTCTTGCCGCATGTTTTCTCGATTCCCTTGCGACCCTTGGGTATCCGGCCATGGGGTATGGGATCCGTTATGAGTTTGGCATTTTCAAACAATCGTTTAAAGACGGTTATCAGGTCGAGACGCGTGATCCGTGGCTGGAGCGTCTCAATCCGTGGGAAATTGCCCGTCCGGACCACACGACGACCGTCCAGTTTGGCGGGACCGTCGAAAAGCGCCTTGATGAACAGGGAAACCTCCAGTGCGACTGGATCAACACCACCAAAGTTCGCGGCGTGCCTTATGACATGCCCATCGCCGGTTATGGGACCAACACGGTGAACTCGTTGCGCCTTTGGTCTGCTCAGGCCACCAACGATTTTAACCTTGAGATTTTTAACGCCGGCGACTTCCGAAAAGCCGTCGAAGACAAGGTCATCAGCGAGACGATCTCCAAAGTGCTGTACCCGGCGGACAACAATCCCGAAGGGCGTGAATTGCGACTCAAACAACAGTATTTCTTTGTGTGCTGTTCGATTCACGACATCGTCCGAAGATATAAAAAGAACCACAAGGATTTCAGTCAGTTTGCCGACAAAGTGGCCATCCAGCTTAATGATACCCACCCCGCCATTGCCATCGCCGAACTCATGCGCGTCCTCATCGATATCGAGAAACTCAAATGGGACGAAGCCTGGGCCATCACCGAACGCGTGTTTGGGTACACCAACCACACACTGTTGCCCGAGGCCCTCGAGCGCTGGCCGCTGCCCATGTTTGAGCGTCTTTTGCCGCGTCACCTCGAAATCATTTACGAAATCAACCGCCGATTCCTTCTCCGCGTGCATATCGCTTTCCCGGGGGATTATGAGATGCAGCGCCGTGTGTCGATTATCGACGAGACGGGCGAGAAATTTGTCCGCATGGCCAATCTTGCTGTCATCGGTTCGCACAGCATCAACGGCGTGGCCGCCATTCATTCCGAACTCGTCAAGACCGATCTCTTCCCGGACTTTGTCAAACTCTTCCCGGAGCGTTTCAACAACAAGACCAATGGCGTCACGCCGCGACGCTGGATGGTCTCTGCCAACCCGAAACTCTCCGCGCTGATCACCGAAAAAATCGGTCCCGACTGGGTCAAGCACTGCGATCAGCTCAAAAAACTTGAGGCTTATGCCGACGATGAAGACGTTCTCAATCGTCTCATTGAAATCAAGCGCGAAAACAAAATCCGTTTTGCCAAAGAATACGTTCCGTTTGAGGTTTCCGAGGACATGCTTTTTGACGTCCAGGTCAAGCGCATTCACGAATACAAACGTCAGCTCCTCAACGCGCTCCACGTCATTCATCTCTATCGCACGCTCAAGCGCAACCCCAACGCGAACCGCGTGCCGCGTCTCGTTTTGTTTGCTGGAAAAGCGGCTCCCGGATACGCTGCGGCCAAACTTCATATCAAATTCATCAATGACATAGCCCGCATCATCAACGACGATCCCACCATCGCCAGCAAGTTGCGCGTCTACATGTGCCCCAACTACTGCGTTTCTTTGGCCGAAGTCATCATTCCTGCCGCCGACCTTTCCGAACAGATTTCCACGGCGGGCAAGGAAGCCTCCGGTACCGGCAACATGAAGTTCTCTCTCAACGGTGCCTTGACCATCGGAACGCTCGATGGGGCCAATGTCGAAATTCGCGAGCGCGTGGGTGCCGATAATTTCTTCCTCTTTGGACTCACCGAAAGCGAAGTCAAAACCCTCAAGTCCGAAGGGTATGATCCCAAGGCGTATATCGAAGAAAGTGAAGATCTCAAGGCAGTCATTGATATGATCGAATCCGGATTCTTTAGCCCGGACGATCGCGATCGATACAAAGGTATCGCCAGCTGGCTCAAAAATTCCGATCCCTACATGCTTTGCGCGGACTTCGATTCCTACATTGCGCGTCAGGCAGACGTCGAAGCCCTCTATCGAAACAAACGCGAATGGGCCAAGAAATGCCTCATCAACATTGCCAATATGGGCTTCTTCTCGTCTGACCGGACGATTCGTCAATACGCCGAGGATATCTGGGATATCAAATCAATTCCCGTTTAACCCTTGATGCTCGCCGCAGCGGGCGATCGCTATAACGCCTGGACCGCCATACCATGTGTCCGGGCGTTTCTTCTTCAACCATCCTGCACACACGGCCCAATGCCACGCGGCATCGTTTCTGCCATGAGCCTTCCGCATTCACCGCGCTCAGTTCTTCTCGCCAGGTCGACGGTATGGCTCGAACCCCATGCATTGCCCCGAGAAGCGCGCCTGTTGCGGCCGCATTGATGTCTGTCGCCCCACCTGCGCGGATGGCATTTTTTAGCGCCGACACAAACGGCGTGTCATGCCAGAAATGATATAGCGCCATCTGGGTCGCCACGCACACGGCATTGTAATCGTCGCCATCCGCGCGCGGTGTTTCGTAATACGAAGAGACGAGCATCCGATAGTTCTCCGGATCGCGCACCACTTCAAAACAACGATCCCATATCTCAAGGCGCGTCATTCCGTTTATCGCGCCCTGCAATACCATCGCATACAGTTGCGCACACTCAATCACCCTGTCGTCCGAATGCGTCATGCGGCCTTCACGCGAGATCTCACCGCACAATGTCGGGATATCCCACGACCGCCCTGCAATCACCAGTGGGATTTGCCGTATCAGCAGCGCATTGCTGCACAACGTCCCAAACTCCGATTCCTGTGCCCGACGGCGTAACTCCGAGGCCATGGTCGCATTTTCGCCAAATATCGTCGCACTGACCACGTCGAGATCGTGAACCCCATCGCGGATTACACTTGAATAGGCGCGTGCCAGGGCATCCATATCTACGCCGTGACGCGCGAACGACCGCATGCCCGCAAACGCCAGTTCCATCTCAATCCCTGGTGCGCTCAGACGCCATCCGGCGTCTGAGCGCGAAATATCTCCGGATTTCATAAAAATATAGGGGCTCCCAAGACATGCTCCGACCACTGCACCCAAAAATCCACCCATGCTTCGATTCGTTGACATTTTGCTCCTCCCGGTGACATCGACGGGGTCGTCCCGTCCGTACGCTCCCGATGATGCAAAGACGGCAAATCTGTGACACAATCTTTTTCAAAAATTCATTTTCTCGCGCCACTACTGCATTTGCACACATGTGCCCACATTTACAAGCCAGTGGCAATAGAGTAATCCCTTTTGCATTCCTCCATGCGCAGCCGAGCCATCATGTCCCGGATGCGTGCCTTTTTTTTCACCCTAACGAGAAAGGAAATTCACGATGGTCTGTGTGCGTTCATTCTGTGCCATTCATCCCCGCAAAGATATGGTGCAAGCTATTTCCGCCTTGCCCTATGACGTCATGAACACCGAAGAGGCTCGTGCCATGGTTGAGGGCAGGCCCTGGTCATTCCTGCGCATTTCGCGTCCGGAAGTCGAATTTAACCCCTCGCATGATCCCACTGCCGACGACGTCTATGCCCGTTCCCGCGAAAACCTTCAAAAATTCCTCCGGGAAGGCGTCATGGAGGAGGACCTCACCCCGCAAATCTATATCTATCGCCAAATCATGGGGGATCACGTTCAGACCGGTGTGGTCGCCTGCGCGCACATTGACGATTACATCCAAAATCGCATCAAAAAACACGAATTTACCCGCAAAGACAAAGAAGACGACCGCACTCGCCATGTCCGGGAGACCGGTGCACACACCGGTCCCGTTTTCCTCGCGTACCGTGACGACAACGACATCCAGAAACTCATGGATGATGATACCCTCGCCACGCCCCTGTTTGATTTCACCACCGAAGACGGCATTCGGCATATCGTCTGGCGAAGCCTCATGCCCTCCGCCTACGAAAAAGCCTTTGAACACATCGACGCCTGCTACATTGCCGACGGGCACCACCGTGCCGCGTCTGCCGTCCGTGCCGGTGCCGAAAAGCGCGCCGAGGCCAAAGACCCCTCCGCCGATGCGCCTTACTGCCACTTCTTGGCCGTCTTCTTCCCCGCCAGTTCCCTCAAGATTATGCCCTATAACCGCGTCCTCAAAGACGACAAAAATCGTTCCACCGAGCAAATCCTCCACGAATTAGAGAATGTTGGAAAACTCGAAAAAACGACGCTCAAGTCGCCGCAAAACCCCGGTACCTATGCCATCTACATCGATAAACAGTGGTACCTGCTCACCATCGATCCGGCCTCCATCGACACCACCGATCCCGTCGCTTCCCTCGACGTCGACATTCTCCAGAAGCGCGTCCTGGCCCCCATCTTTGGCATCCAGGATCCCCGCACCGACAAACGCATCGATTTCGTCGGCGGCATCCGCGGTACCCAGGAACTCGAACGTCGCGTCGATTCCGGCGAGATGAGACTCGCCGTTTCCATGTACCCCACACAGATTCACCAAATCTTCGACGTGTCCGACCAGGGCGGCGTCATGCCGCCCAAATCCACTTGGTTTGAACCCAAACTTCGCAGCGGACTCTTTGTACACAGACTCGACTAGCGTCGCGCTCCATGCGCAGCCTTCCGGCCTCTGGCCGGTTGGTGCTGCGCAATGGCATGGGAAGTGGGAAGTAGGGAGTTTGTATTTTTTGAATTTTGAATTGTGAATTGTAGTTTGTAGTTTGTGAATTGTGATTTGTAGTTTGTAGTTTGTAGTTTGTGATTTGTAGTTTGAAGTTTGTAGTTTGTGATTTTTAGTTTGAAGTTTGTAGTTTATGATTTGTAGTTTGTGATTTGTAGTTTGTGATTTGTAGTTTGTAGTTTGTGATTTGTGATTTGTAGTTTGTGATTTGTAGTTTGTGATTTGTAGTTTGAAGTTTGAAGTTTGAAGTTTGAAGTTTGAAGTTTGAAGTTTGAAGTTTG
>CAMCLY010000097.1 GCA_945875805.1 uncultured Myxococcales bacterium
CCTCTCCCCATGGGAGAGGGGCCGGGGGTGAGGTCGGGGTTTGGCTAGGGCTTTTGTTTTTTATGAAGCATGCTCCCCTCTCCCCATGGGAGAGGGGCCGGGGGTGAGGTCGGGGTTTGGGTGATGGCTTTTTGTGTTTTGTGAAGCATGCTCCCCTCTCCCCATGGGAGAGGGGCCGGGGATGAGGTCGGGTTTTGGGTGAGGGCTTTTGTTTTTGCCTAAACTTCCCACTTCCTGCCCCAACGACTTGCGTCTGCAACAACGCGCGGGAGAGTCCCCCGCATTGGCGGTAACAAAAAAGCCCTCCAAAAAGGAGGGCTTTTTTTTACTTGGACGGCAAATTAGTTGGCCGCAGCGGCCTTTGCGGCGGCAGCCGCAGCGTCGGCTTTAGCCTTGGCGGCAGCCGCAGCGTCGGCTTTAGCCTTGGCGGCAGCGTCTTCGGCTTTCTTGGCGTCAGCTTTGGCCTTGGCAGCAGCGTCTTCGGCGGCTTTCTTGGCGTCAGCTTTGGCCTTGGCAGCAGCGTCTTCGGCTTTCTTGGCGTCGGCTTTGGCCTTGGCGGCAGCATCGTCGGCGGCTTTCTTGGCGTCAGCTTTGGCCTTGGCGGCAGCATCGTCGGCGGCCTTCTTGGCGTCAGCTTTGGCCTTGGCGGCGGCATCGTCGGCGGCCTTCTTGGCCGAGGAATCCGTAGCCTTCTTGGCCGACGTATCGGCGTTGGCGGCAGGAGTGGCGGAAGGCGCAGGAATGACGACCGGTTTGGTGGCGACAGGCGCATTGCCATCGACGGGCACGACCTTGAGTTTCACATCCTGTTCGAGGATTTGGAAGACCACGCGACGGTTTGTCGCCGCGGCTTCGGCGGTCTCTTTCTTCTGGCCCGCGGGAAGTGGAATGAGCGGCTGGCTCATGCCATAACCCTTGTAGGTCAAACGGCTCTTTTCGACGCCGAGTTTGACGAGGCGATCATAAACAGCCTTGGCGCGGTTTTCAGAGAGTTTCTGGTTCGACTTGGCGTTGCCGCTCAAATCGGTGTGCCCCTGAACTTCGACGCGCTTGATCTGGGGATTGTCTTTGAACGTCTGGGCAATCTCTTCGAGGAGGCTGTCGGACTGTTTCTGAATCGTGGCCTTGCCAAGGTTGAAGTAAATGGCTTCGTTGATCTGGATCTTGTCCTCGGTGACGACGACGCGGCGCGTGATACAACCGCGGTTGTCATCGCCCTTCTCGTTGGGGCAGTAATCTTTGCCGAGGCACTGCGAGAATTCGCCGGGAACGTTCATGTCATAGACCCACGCATCGCAATAGCCGTCGCCATCCGGATCCGGGTTGACACAGCCCTTGAACTCGGTCGTACCGGCCTTGTCGGGGCAAATGTCTTTGGCTTTGCAAATGCTGGCGTATTGATCGGCAAGGCCTTTTTCGGCGACCCAGGGATCGCAAATGCCGTCCTTGTCGTTGTCGGGATCGGGGCAACCGTCGTCGTCCTGGAAGCCGTCAAGATCTTCGGACGCGTCGGCGCACTGATCGGAGCCCTTGCACACGTTGGCGTATTTGTCGGCAAGTCCCTGCTGGGCGACCCAGGGATCACAGATGCCGTCCTTGTCGTTGTCGGGATCGGGACAACCGTCGTCATCCTGGAAGCCGTCGAGATCTTCGGACGCATCGGAACACTGATCGACGCCCTTGCACACATCGGCGAACGCTTCTGAAAGGCCCTTGTCGGCGACCCAGGGATCGCACAGCCCGTCGCCGTCGGCATCGGGCACCGCGCAACCATTGTATTCCTTGAGACCCGCATCGTTGGGGCAGTCGTCGATGTCGTCCTTGACGCCATCGTTGTCGGCATCGCCGATGTGCACGACGGGCGTGGGGTACGAACCAAAACGGATACCGACGGCCACATTCGGACCGGCATACGACAGCTTGTCCGTATCGATCTCGTTGTTGATATCACGGGCAAGGGAGTAATCGGTCGCATCCGTGCCGAAATCCTTGAAGTAGCTGAACGCCACGCGCAGATAAAGGGCAAAAATATCACACGGATAGAATCGCGCCTCGACGAACGGACGGACCAGAATGCCGTGACCGTCGTAATCGTTCACATCGCTGTCAATCCAGGTCTTGCCATACCCAATGCCAATACCGACGGCAAATTCATAGAACGAACGGCGCACGCTGAACGCAGGCTCGATACCGGCATAGCCATAGTTGAAACCGGGATTCTTTGTATACAACGACTGATACCCGCCAAAGAGGCTCAGACGGAACCCTTCGACGGGCGTGACTTCGACGTAGAGATCGTGTTCTGCCACAAAATTCACATCGAAATAATCCTGACGGCTCGGTTTGAGAAGATAATCGTTCCAGTTGGCCATGTCCGTAAACGTGAGACCATACTGGATACCAATACCCCAGGACAGTTTGAACTGATAGCTACCGTCGGCGCTGACGCGCTCTTCTTTCGGTTTGGCCTCCGTTGTGTCCTGCGCAACCGCATTCGTCGAAAACAGCGCAAGCGCAGCGGCCACGATCAAAAAACGAAGTTTCTTTCCCATGTTTCTTCCTAATGTTTGTGTCCCTTGTGGCAGAGACGTCTATCGTAATTTTCACCCATCGCAATGCCGCACGTCATTCCCTGTGAATCCAGCTGACAGCAGGCATTTTATGTCGACGGAGACACTAAATCCGGACTTTTTATCCCTTTAGATAGCCTTTTGCAAGTTAGATAGCCTTTTGCAAGACCTGCCCCCGTGACATCCCCCAAAAACGGATGTCGTATGTCCACGCATTTTTCAAAAAGCACAGGCTATTTCTTAAAACACGCGGGTCCCACATATCCGAATTCTTCCCCATATTTTATATAACGCCACTGACTCGAAGAAATGACGCGCGAAGGTGCGCCGGGCACCTTCATGCCGGTTTCGGCGTCCGCAAACTGAGCCCCCGGGCCGAGTTTTGTCATCCCGGATTTTTTCCACAGGCCACCCTTTTCGAGCACCCAGTCTTCATCCGTCTCGGACAAAATCTCAATACGGGCGCCGACCGGCAACGCCTTGATCAGCCCGAAGCGGCTCGACGGGCCTTCGCGCATCACGCACCCGCGCGACAGCTTCATGCCCGTCCCTGCGCTCGCAGTCGCCAGCACGTTGTCGCGTCGATCGTACATGCGGTGTTCCCGCAAGGGTTTGACGACCGTCTCTGTCGCATCGGCATCCTTTTCTTCCGTCTCGACGTCTGCCCCCATAGCAAAACCGTCGTCCGATTCCAACGCCGGGATCGAAAACTCTTCGGGATCAAACACGACCTGGGCCACATCCTGGTCCGCCGTGACCCCCGCGCCCACTTCGTCCAGCGCCACGATCGAAAAATCCTCATTTCCCGCCGCCGTTTGCGCCGAAACCACCGGCGCTTCCTGCGTTCCGGACTCCCCGTCATGGGCCAGGAACGCCACCAGACCGCCCGTCAGCAACACGGCGGCCACCACACCGCCCACCATGCGTCTGCGCGACGTCACCGCAGCCCGGCCGTCCCTGCGCCCTGCCCTCAGTTTCGTCCCCGTCGATTTCAGCCGATCCACCGCGCGCCGCACCGCCGATCGCATCGACTCCAGCACGAGCATAAACCCGCCGCTCGGCGCCCGCGAAAATGTCCCCGAGCCCATCGGTACCGGCCCCGACACATCCGTCTGGCCGCCCGTGCGAAGAAAGAAACTCTCGTCCAGACTTTCATCCCCCACATACGACGCATCGCCAGACAGCGCGTCATTCATCGAGTCCACAGACACCAGCGAATCCATCGCTCCGAGATCCTCGTCCAAATCGACGTCCAGCGAGGTCAGGGAAGCCAGACCCTCGGCCGGCGCATCGACCACGTCCGCTTCACAGGACGAATCGTGCCCGTTGAGCTTGGCAAGCAACGCCTCAAGTTCCCGACTCTGACGCGACGCCGATTCGGCGGGCACCGCCGTCAGCGACTTCAGACTTTCCAGTTCCAGCTTTGACGTGCGTTTCGGTTGCGGCAGTGACGACTGCGACACACTCGCTCTGTGCCTGAAGCGCATCACTCCCGAAGGCGTTCTCACCGGACGCGCCGTCATCCCATGACTCAACAGTCGTTCCCCGCAATAAATGCAAAAGCGCTGCGCCTCCACTTCGGCGCCACATCGTGTACATTTCATTTTCACCGTCCCTGGCCGCTAGAGCCCGCTAATCCTGTCTCCGATCTTGCTTTTTGCAGATCCCGTGTGCGGACTCTACCTGCGTGACGGCGAGGGGCAAAAATTTGATGTTTTTTGTGAGGCGCGCCTTTCGCCCTCGCCGGGACGGCTTCGGGCGATACGGCGACGCCCGCCGGCTATCGGCCTGCCGGCCGATACGCCGGCGTCTATTTTGGGGGTGTCACCCTGACGTCATGCCCGCGGGGGGGTAGCGGCGTATTGAGGCGGAGCCGAAATAGACGCTCAGGGGGGCGCTCCCCCCACCCACACAAAAAAACACCGCACGTCGAGGATTTCCAAAGGGCATTTACCCGGACTTCATGTTGTCGGGCAAGAGGCGATGATCGGGCGCACGAATGACAAGGGGCACGGCCATTGACCGGATGCGCGAGGCCGTGCGTTCGCTGACGCGGTCTTCGAGATGGCTCTGTTTCATGATGCGCGCGACCTCGGCCAGAAACTCGTTGACGTCCTTGAATGGAGGTTCGGTGCGGGAACCGCGGGTTTCGTTTTCCTTGTAAAACCGTTCGGTCGCAAACTTCATCCAATCTTGCGCATCTTTGAGGTCGCCCGACAGGGATTTGGCGTACCCGTTCTGCATGTAGAACATGTAACCGCTCGTTTCGCGCGAGAGGAAATTGCTGGCAAAAAAGGTCGTCAGATCGGGGTTGTCGTAGCGCCGGTTGACGATTTCGTCGATGAGGCGCTGTTCGAGTCGGTTGTCGAGCCCCTGGCCCTTGCCGAGTTCGTCGAGAAAGAGGACGGGGATGGAGAGGAGGGGCTGGAGGAGTTCCCACTCCGATTCCATGGGGTTTGGCCCGTATCCGGAGTTGGAGGCATAAGAGGCGCGGGCTTCGCTGGCAAGTGCCGAAAAATCGACATAACGGCAGGGGATGCCGAGTTCGAGGGTCAGGTATCGTATGCCGGCGCAGAGCATGTGGGTTTTGCCCGTGCCGGAGTTTCCTTCGAGGATGTTTCCTGTCACGCCCTTGTGAAACTCCCGAATTTTCTTGATATAGGTGTCGAGGGCCTTGGGATCGTCGAGGGCACGGGTGATGAAATTGTCGAACGAACTGTCCTTGTATCTGGCCGGCACGCGCGCGGCGTTGAAGAGTTCGATGCGGCGCAGGGCGTTGGTGCCGGCGCACGGGCGCACCCGGCGGTATCCCTGGGCGTCGTGTTCCTCGAGGTGTCTCAGGCCGCCGCAGACGGGACATCCGCGCACGGCGTCTTCGTCGACGCGGGCTTCGATGTGCGCGAGGCCGTTCTGGTTGACGGCCGTCTGATGTTTCATCAGTTGCGCATAGAGCACGCACATCGATTTGGATTGTTCAAGATCTGGGTTCATGGGTTTCCCTTTCGCTCAGTCGCGGCCGGTCGAGGTGGACTGGCTCCACATCTGACGCACCGTCAGGTTGTGAATTTCAAAGTCAAAGGTGCCGAGTTCCAGGGTGCTTCCCCAGTACCGGTCGATGCGTGGATCGCGGCGCGCCATGCGCAAACTCGGTCTCAACTGCAGCTGGAGAGCGCACGGGCCCACGCGGCCGCAGAGGTCGCCCAGATCGATGTCGCCGCGCGACGGCAACGGATATGCCGCGCTGGCGCGTCCATAAAACGTCGCGATCTCTCGCCATGCGCGGCCTTCGCCAGCGCGCGCCATCAGGCGGGCGCCGACGCCCGGGGCGCTGCCTTCGGAGGGCTTCTCAAAGTGCGCGCGGACAAAAAAATCGTGGCCCTGTTCGACGTCGAGTTTCTGCCCCGGTGCCCAGGCCGTTTTCTGGCCGTCCCAAATGGGGAGGCATTCGCGGTCGTTGCATACCTCCATGCGGACGCCTGCGGCAAACCGGGCGTTCTGGGCGGCATCTTTCTGGCGGTGGGGCGCGCCGGTGTCCACCCCCAAAAACACCCGGTATGTCCGGTCAAACTCGATTTCCTGACGCGCCAGGGGTTCCGTCTCACACGCGTCCTGTGCGTCCTGGGACGCCATGTCATAGCACGGTGGCGGCGCATCTTCGGGCCACACATCGAGCACGGCGCGCGCGGAAATCCGGTAATTCCCGGCAGCGTTCAGCCATGGGCTCAGATCGACACGCCCATGACGGCTGTCGGCGTCGGTCAGGGGCGGCCACGTGAACGCATCGATCGCGCGCCACGTCCCGCGCTTGACCTCGGCGTTTTGAATGCGGATGGATTCGACGCGCAACGCCGCCACAAATCCGGGGACTCCGTCGGGAAGCGGCCTGCGCATCCAGTCGAGGACGAGGTATTGCGGCAGTTGCGCGGATCCGCTCGTCTGCATCGACCAGTCGGCATAGACCCATGCGTTCATGGCCCGTTGCCGCACGTCGTCGGGGAGTTCTGGCCACCGCGTCATCAGGGCCTCGTTGCGGAACGGGGTCGGATCCATGGCGCACAGGCGTTCGAGTTGCGCGCGGTCCCCGGCGCGCACGAGGAGGGCAAACACGGCGTCCGATTCGGCGCGTTCTTCGAGTTCGGCGAGTCGCGGCCCGACCCATTCGAGTGCTCGCCACGATTCAAAATGGCGGTCGAGATAGCCAAGGGCGGCCATGGCGTGAGGGGCGTTTTGGGCGACCGCGTCCCAGGCCCGTTGGCCGCGCGCCTCATACCATGGCTGATCGTCGGCAAAAAACGCGCTGCCATAGGTGGCGTAAGCGTTGTCCGCAAGAGGCCCGGCCCATTCGTGATTGTTCATGCACCCGGGATGGGACTCCATCTGGGCGATCATCTGGGCCTGGTCGGGCGCGCTGAGATGGCGGACATGCGTTTCAAACGAAGGATCCTGGCTCTCGCACGCGCGCGTCACGCACGCATGGCACAACGCGTCCGTTTCAAACGTCTGCGTCGGTTTGCCGCACCCCATGGAGAGGGCGACAAAGATCAAGAAACAACCCCATGTTCGCATCAGCGGAACCCCTGGTTTACGTTTCGCAGAGGGGGTAGCGGCGTATGCGCGCAAGGCCCGGAAGGGCCTGAGCCCATAGCCGCTCAGGGGGAGGCTTCCCCCACCCCAGACACCACAGCCTGGCGTGTCCTTAGCGGATGGGGTCAAGAGGACGGCGCCCGTAGAGGAAGGTCATTTCACGGAGGCGATCCGCGATCCAGCCGGGCAGGGAATCGGTCATACGCCATGCCCAGTTGCCCTTGGCTTCGCCGGGGACGTTCATGCGGGCCGAGGCGTCGAGGCTCAGCAGGTCCTGGACCGACAGGATGCAGAGCTCGCCCACCGACTGCTCGGCAACGCGCATCAGCTGCCACGCAATGTCTTTTCCGTCGATCGACAGATAGCGCCGGACGTGATCGCGCTGTGCCTCGCTGAGCGACTGATACCAGCCGACCGTCGTGTCGTTGTCATGGGTGCCGCAGTACACGACGCTGTCGGCCGAATGCATGTGGGGGGCATGGTGGTCGTTGGGCTCGTCGAGCGGGAAGCCGAACTGGAGAACGCGCATTCCGGGGAATCCGGCCGCTTTGCGCAACTTTTCGACCGCCGCCGTCGTGATGCCGAGATCTTCGGCGATGATTTCGAGGTTGGGCAACCGCACGGCCACCGCCTTGAAAAAGTCGAGGCCCGGCCCTTTGATCCACTGGCCGTTGATCGCCGTTTTTTCGGTCGCCTTGACGCTCCAGAAGGCTTCAAACCCGCGGAAATGGTCGATGCGCACGATGTCGACGAGTTCGTTGAGCGCCTGAAGACGGCCCAGCCACCACGCGTATCCCGTGTCGGCGAGTTTTTTCCAGTTGTACAGAGGATTGCCCCACAACTGGCCCTTGGGCGTGAAATAATCCGGCGGCACACCGGCGACATATCCCGGGAAACCCTTGGCGTCGAGCTCAAACAAATCCCTGTGACACCATACATCGACCGAATTGTGCGACACAAAGATGGGGACGTCGCCCATGATGCGGATGTTGCGGGCATTGGCCATCGTCTTGAGGGCGCGCCACTGACGTCTGAAGATGAACTGCGCGAATTTGCGCAACTCGATGTCGGAGGCGTACTTCTCGTTGGCTTCGGCCACGGCCGCCGGTTCGCGGTCGCGCAGACCTTCGGGCCACTGCGTCCAGAGCGGCCCTTCGGGCTGTTTTTCCTGGAGCGTGTCGAAAAGCGCAAAATCGTCAAGCCAGCTCGCGTTCGCGGCACAGAACGATTCAAACTCAGCCCATATCTCGCGGTGAAGGGCGCTGTCGGAGGCCAGAAGGCGGTCGAGGACGAGGCGCAGTTTGCCTATTTTGTATTGCCACGCCAGACGGAAGTCGGCGCGGTCCCAGCGCTCGGGACGCGGCTCGTCCGCAAGGTCCTGCGCCGTCAGCAGACCGATGTCCGACGCGCACAAGTCGTCCAGATCGATGAGGCGCGGATTGCACGCCATCGCGCTCGTCGAGTTGTACGGACATCCGCTGTCGTCGGTCGGCACCAGGGGCAACACCTGCCAGACCGACTGACCCGCATCAGCCAGAAATTGAACAAAAGCCCGCGCGGGAGCCCCAAGGGAGCCAATCCCCGCACGGCCAGGCAAACTCGTCGGATGAAGAAGAATTCCACTTCTGCGCATGTTTTATTTGTCCTAATCAAAAAGTAGTGCGAAAAAAGAAAGGCGCGCCAGAACATTCCTGTCGACCTTATACGCGCGCGGCGCCTGCTATCACAATTTCGACGCTTTTGCCACTACTGCGCGGAGCAGGACTCGTCGGCTGTCGCTCATTTTCCACACCATAAACTCATGAATACGAAACGCTTTTTTATCCATCTTGCCGCCGCGTCGTGTCTCGTCGTGACATGCGCGCTCCCGTGGAACGCCGAGGCGCAGGACGAGCTTTTGACGCAACCTCAGGCGGTGGCCGAAAATGAAAATGCAGACCTCTCCGAACCCCACGAGGATCTTTCGGTGCAGATGCAGGCGTTTTTTGACGGACTTCTGTCGGCGGTGACGGCGGTGTCGGGAGACTGTCAGGCGGTGTCGGACACACTCGACGCCTATCTGCGCGAACACGAGTCATGGATTCGCGGGCTCGACTACGCCACGCGCGACATTTCGACGCAAACCCTCGACGCCCTTCACGCCACCGCCCGCGAACTGGGCAAAAAACTCGCGTCATGCGGCACGCACGCGCCCCTCGAAGCGACGTTGCGACGTCTGGCCGGACTCCCGCAAAATCCGGAAGTCCCCGACGACACCCGGGGCTTTGGGGGGACGCTCTAAATGCCCGAATTTCGTTACAACGTACTCACCGGCGAATGGGTCATCATCGCCACCGAACGGGCCAAACGCCCCATGGAGTTTGCCCAGACCATTCCCCCGTCTCGCCTCCCCGCACTCGATCCCGCCTGCCCCTTCTGCCCCGGCAACGAACGGTGCACCTCCCAGGAGGTCGACCGCCTCGAACGCACCCCGGGCGTCTGGCAGACGCGGACGATCAAAAACAAATTCCCCGCCCTCCAGGACTCCCTCCAGCCACGACGCACCGGCGACATCTTCTGCACCCACATCGACGGTTTTGGCATCCACGAGGTCATTATCGACGCACCGCGTCACGACTGCGGCATCACCCAAATGCCCCCGGAGGACATCGAATGCCTTCTCCATGCCTACCGCCGCCGATACCGCGTTCACGAACTCGACGCACGCGTCAAGCACATCATCATCTTCAAAAACAACGGCGAAAAGGCGGGTTCCTCCCTCATTCATCCCCACTCGCAGCTCATCGCCATCCCCATCGTGTCGGGCCAAATCGAGCAGCGCGTCGCGACGACTCGCAATTACCGCCGTGCCTGCGGACGTTGCCTGATGTGCGACATGTTGCACGAGGAACTCGAGGCCAACCAGCGCATCATCTACCAAAACGAACACTTCGTCTCCTTTATGCCCTATGCCGCCCTCTCGAGCTTCCACACCTGGATCTTCCCGACGTGTCATCACGCGCATTTTGGTCGCCTTGAAGACGACGCCATTCCCGCCCTGGCCGACGTGCTCTCCCGCGTACTCAAGGCGCAGGAACGCCTTCTGAACCACCCCGATTTCAACCTCGTCGTGCGTTCGGCCCCCGTCGACTGCGACGATCGCGATTATCACTGGTACATGTCGATCATCCCTCGCCTGACCAAGACGGCCGGCTTCGAAATCGGCTCCAACATTTATATCAACGGTTCCCTCCCCGAACAGAACGCCCTCGAACTGCGCAACATCATCGACGTGCTCGACATGGTGAGATGAATCCTGGGCGCGGGCTGTCTGCCGCTGGCAGACACGCCCTGCGCGCGGCGCTATCCGCCTGTGGCGGATACGCGGCCGCCCTTATTTGGCGGGCTCTCGGGGGGACAAAAAAAGCGCCCGGAGGCGCTTTTTCACTACCATTGCTCGTCGTCATCGATATCGTCACGACGTTTTTTACTGCGATCGCGACGGCGACCGTCGCGGCCTCCCCGGGAAACATCCTCGGGAATATAGCCGTAATTTTGCGCAGGATAGGCGCGACGGTCGTCGGAACTGTAGTCGCGTCGCGGTGCCGATAGGGCATCCTCGTTGCGGCGAACGTCGGCACGGTCGTCACGGGAGTCGTTGCGACGCGGTCCGGATGAACGCCGGTTTCCCATCCCGCTGTTGCCCTTGACGCTGTCGTCGGCAGAATCGAGTCGAATCTGACGACCGTCAAGCGTGGCACCGTTAAGTTGGGCTCGCGCGGCCTCGGCAGACGCCTCGTCTTCGTAGGTCACAAACCCAAAACCACGAGAACGCCCCGTCTGACGATCGCAAATCACCTTGGCTTCCACAAGGGCTCCAAACGGTTCAAACGCCGCGCGCAACCCATCGTCGGTTGTCGCCCACGCGAGACCGCCTACAAACAACTTCCTCGACATCGATGTCTTCCTCCAAATTTTACAGCTGGCAGTCCCCAAAGGCGCACAATTGCAACACTATAGAAAATACAGCTTCTGAAATTTTAATTTTTACATGATGTTTTATAAAACAATCAATCTATTTTGAATAGAGGTCAATATCAAAGAAGTGGGGAGTTTAGGTAAAAACAAAATAAACCCCACCAAAACCAACCTCACCCCCTGTCGCAACGTGCTGTCGTCGCGGCCGTATGGTTTGCCCGTACCTCATGTGCGGGGGAATCCCCCGCGCCCCCTGATCAATTTTGAAGTACGCCTTCGGCGG
>CAMCLY010000098.1 GCA_945875805.1 uncultured Myxococcales bacterium
CAGGTGTGCGCGAACGGCCGGTGTTATGATGCGTCGGATCCGTGTGCGCGATGCGACAGCGGTCAGGTGTGCGCGAACGGCCGGTGTTATGATGCGTCGGATCCGTGTGCGCGATGCGGTGAACATCAGGTGTGCGTGGAGGGGGTGTGCACGGAACCCGACAAGGCGTGTGACCCTCAGTGCGGAGAACTGGAAACGTGTGTTGCCGGGGAGTGTGTTCCGTGTCCTGTGGTATGTCAGGGGGCGTGTTGCGACGGTTTGTGTGATGCGGCCGACGGGCAGTGTGCGCCGGTGTGTGCGGACGGGACGGCGATGTGTCATGGGGAGTGTTGTGAGGGTCTGAGTTGTGATGAGGAGCTTGGGTGTGTGTCTCTGTGTGCATCGACGCAGACGCCGTGTAAAAATACCCTGTACATGACGCTGGGGTGTTGCGATCCTGGCATGGTGTGCGAGGACATGATGTGTCGCGAGGACTGTCGCGGCGGGGTTCGGTGTGACGGCGTGTGCTGTGCCGTGGGGGAGGTGTGTGAAGAAAGCCGGTGTCTGATGGCCTGTGACGCCGTTTCCCATCAGAGGTGTGGCGACTCCCTGGAATACTGTTGTGACAATGCGACAGAGATTTGTCTGTATCAGTCGTGTCGTGTGCGGGGCGAGTCATGTCACAAATCCGGGGAATGCGCGTTTGATGAATTTTGCGAGGAATCGACGGGAACTTGCGTGTCGAATGATGCGATTCCCACCACATGTGAGGTCCGACCGGCGTTTGGGGCGTTTGAACCTCTTTTGCAGTGGCACTGGCCGGATTCGCTGCCTGGCGGCAAATCGCAGTTTTCTCCGAATTACAATCAGGTGATGATGACCCCCGTGGTGATCAACATGACGGATGACAACGGCGACGGGGTTGTCGATGAAAATGACATTCCGGACGTTCTGTTTTCGACTTTTACGGGGGGAAGTTACAACTCTCCCGGCGTGATACGCGCCATCAGCGGCGATGATGGACGGGAACTGGCGGCGACCGAGGCGGTTTATCACAGTTCGGATGATTTTGGCGCGGCCGACATCGACCGGGATGGCGTCCCGGAGCTCATTGCGGCGACGGCCACGGAGATCCATGCGTTGTCGATCGTGCCGGATGAGGCGTCTCCGACGGGATATGCGTGGCATGTGAAATACCGTCTTTCGCACGGAGGGAGTTCGGTGCTCCGGCTTTTTGCCTCCTTTGCCGATCTTGAGAGCGACGGGGTGGTCGATATTGTGACGGCGTCCGGTGTGCTGAACGTCGTCGATGGGGCTTTGGTATGGAAGGATGGTTGTCATGTGGGGCTGGATCGTCCGACGCTTGCGGATCTCGACGGCGATGGCGTGATGGAAATCGTGACGACCAAGATTCTGGACAATCACTGCAAGACTCTGGATGCGGTGAGTCATTCGGGGTTTGTGGCCGTGGCAGATTTGATGCCCGACAGTGAGAATGCGTCCGAGAAGGGCGAACTGGTGCCTGAACTCGTGCGCGTGGTGTCGGGGGCTCTTGAGGGCCATTTTGAATTTTATAAGATTTATAAGAAAGACGGTGTCTGGAGTACGACGCGGGCGTGGCAGGCGCCTATTCCGATCAACTATGAGCGTACAAAGTCGGTGCGTGGTGTCGACTGTGCGTTGCCTGCCAACGTGTCGAACGGGGTGTGCAATTCCGGCGGCGGGGCACCGGTGATTGCCGATTTTAACGGCGACGGGATACCCGATGTCGGGGTGGCGGCGCGATGGTATTATATCGTTTACAGCAACGACGGCACGCCGGACGGCGGCCGTGTGTTGTGGGCGCATTCCCAGACCCAGGATTACTCAAGTGCGGTGACGGGATCGAGCGTGTTTGATTTTGAAGGTGACGGTGTCGCGGAGGTCGTTTATGGGGATGAGCTCCGGCTTCGCGTGTATTCTGGGCCTGGTTCGACAAAAGATGAGGATGGTGACGGATACAACGATCCGAACATCATCTTTGACGTACCCAATTCGAGCGGTACGTTATGGGAATATCCCGTGATCGTCGATGTCGACAACGACGGGAGTACGGAAATCGTCGTTTCTTCCAACAACTATGCGTTTAAACCCGTGACGGGGGTGCGTGCGTTTGAGGATCCGGGCGGTCAGTGGGTGCGCACGCGTCGAATTTGGAACCAGCATCACTATCACGTCACGAATATCCAGGAAGACGGTTCTGTGCCGTGGCACGAGGAAGTGAACTGGTTGCATCCGAAGCTGAACAACTATCGCCAGAACGTCCAGCCCGGAGGGCTTTTTAATGCTCCGAATCTCGTGGCGAAGGGGCTTGTGGTCGAAAAGACGCGGTGTACTTCGGAGGGATCCCGGGTGCGTCTTGTAGCCGAAATTGGCAATGAAGGTTCGCTTGGGATAAAACGCGGTCTTGGGGTGAATTTTTATGTCGAGAACGTCAACGGCACGGGCAAAACGGGGTTTATTGGCCAGGCGTCTGTCGATCGCATTATTGCTCCGGGCAATCGCGTGACGGTGGGGTTTGACTGGGATCAGACGGTTGTGTTGGATGGCGAGACGGTTCGCGTCAAATCGCCCGCGCGGATCTATTATGTGTTGGATGAACCGACGGAAGATAAACAGTTCGGTGAATTTGTCGAATGTATTGAAACAGACAACACGTGGAACAGTCAGCCGTATGAGGTCTGTCCTGAAATTGTCAACTGAGGGGGGGGATTTGTGATGGAAACCGGCGACTGGTTCGGCGTTTTGTGTACGGATGGAGCAGGACTGAGCGCCAGGATGTCTGTGTGGGTGAAGCATGAAAAAAAGCCATGCCGGGCGTATGGCCGGAGGCCATAGCCCGGCGGCCTCCCCGCAGGGCGCCTGCGCCCAAGGGGGGCCGGACAGAAACGGGTCTGAAGCGGAAGGGTTCAGTGGCCGAAGTGTCTGGCGATTTGTGCCATGCGTTCGGACTGTCTGACGAGGAACGGGCATCGATGGTCACAGTGTCCGCACTGGAGGCATTTGGAGGCATTGACGGTGAGTTTGGCGTAGTGATTCGCGGCCATGGCGTCGCCGTTTAGGGCGAGGTCGTAGTATTTGTTGACGAGTCCGATGTCGATGCCGGCGGGACAGGGTTTGCAGTGGTTGCAATAGACGCAGTGTCCGAGGGCGGATTGAGGGGTGGCGTTGGCGATGCAGGCGTAGTCTTTTTCGTCGGGGGAGGCGGAGAGGAAGTGCAGGACGGTGTCGAGATCCTGCAGGTTTCGGACGCCAGGACAGACGCTGAGGACGCCGGGGCGGTCGAGGGCGTACTGCAGGCATTGGGCGTGGGTGAGGGCGATGCCCAGGGGGGAGGCTTCGCGATCGAGGAGTCCGCCGCCGTGGAAGGGTTTCATGACGGTGATGCCGACGCCCATGGCTTCGCATTTTTGGTAGAGGGCCATGCGGGAGAGGGTGTCGCCGCAGGAGTCGATGGCGTAGGCGTGCTCGCCGGGTTTTTCGAGATCGTAGGCGGGGTTGATGCTGAAGAGCATGAGATCGATGAGACCGGTATCGAGGATTTTTGAGGCCACGGCGGGCGTGTGCGAGGAGAAGCCGATATGCCTGACGACGCCCTGTTTTTTGAGTTCGAGGATTTTGTCGAGGACTCCGTGTGAGACGAGGGTTTCGTAATCGTCGTAGGTGTCGATGCAATGCAGAAATCCGAAATCGACGTAGTCGGTATGGAGGGTTTTCATTTCCCAGTCGAACGTTTTTTGGATTTCGTCGAGGTCTCTCGACCATCCGTAATCGCCGTTTTGGTCGTAAATGGCGCCGAAGTGGAGTTCAAAGAACACCTCTTTTCGGCATTGAGCGATGGCGCGTCCGAAAGGGGCGTAAATTTTGGCGTTTCCGGCGCACATCTCGAAGTAGTTGATGCCGTGTTCGAGGGCTTTGTGGAAAACGGCTTCGATGTCGCGCTCCGAAATCTGGGTGAGTCCGGCTGCGCCGATTCCAAGCACGCTGAGGTTTTCGCATGCATTTCCGTGGGGGAGATGTCTTTGTTCCATGATTTTTCCTGGAGTGATAGGGGAGGCCAGAGGCCGTGATGTGAAATGGAACTATGGAGGATAAAATATCATGAACAAAAAGACAAATATTTAATGCATCCATGCACAAAAAAAAGCCGCCCGAAAGGGGCGGCTTTTTTACTGTTTTTATCAGCTGAAGACCCAGAATCCGTTGCATTCGTTTTTGAACTGGGATTTTGCCTGTTTGAAGCCGTTGGGCCTGGAGCTGTGTCCGGGGTCGTCGACGTAGACGATGCCGTCCGCGTAGGCGTAGGGGGTGATGTAGTGCCCGCCGGTAGTCCAGTATCCGGAGCGCATGACGGCGACGGCGTATTTGCCGTTTGCGAGTTGTTTGCAACCTTCGTCGACGCTGACCTTTGAAACGCCGAAGCCGTATTTCTGACCGGCATAGGGAACGAAGCTGTGGGCGGTGCCGTCGTTATAGGTACGATAGCCGCCGGCGAGGGCGAGTTTACCGAGGGTTTCCGGGGTGACGCTTGAGTTTCTCATGGCGACGATGCTGGCGCATGCCGTGGGACCGCAGGCGCTGCTGGCGTATGTCTGGTTTTTGTCGCCGTGATTTGAGTACATTTTGGGTCCCCATGGATTGGCGTACTGTTTGTAGTTGACGGTGTGGGGATTGAGTTTTCCGCCGGAAGAGGAGGAACTGCCGCCGGAGGAAGAGCTGCCGGAGGAGCTGGTGGATCCTCTCGAAGAGGACAGGTACTGGGCACTGACGTAACCAGTGGATGAACCGTACTGGATTTTGGACCATCCGTTTGAGGTGCTGTAGACGCTGACGGCGGCACCGTTGCTGAGAAGGCCGATTTTTCCGTAATTGGTGCCCGGGCCCTTTCGGACGTTAAGCGACGATGCCGTGACGTATTTGGTCGTGGTGGAGGATGAAGAGGATCCTGAAGACGAGGAGGAACCGGAACTCGAACTTCCAGAGGCCGGGGTGGTATACTGTTTGGAAATCCACCCGACTCTCCCGTTGTAGGAAATCTTGAGCCATCCGTTTGACTCGCCGGAGTACGAAACGACTTTGCCCTTTGAAAGGGAGCCGATGATGGCGCTGCTTGTGCTGTTGCTTGCGCGGACGTTGAGCGCGGATGCGGTCACCTTGACGGAACCGGACGCGCCGCTCGAAGCGGAGGAGGCCCCGGAGGTTCCACCAGAGGTGACGCTGGTGTACTGTTTTGAAATATAGCCGTTGGATCCGTTGTACTTGATTTGAAGCCAACCGTTGGAATCGCTGTAATAATTGACGGTAGTTCCGTTGCTGAGACAGCCGAGTTTCTTGGCACTCGTGCTGGCTTTAGCCCGAACATTGAGCCCCGAATTGGCCTTGACCTTTGCTGTTCCGATTGCAGATGCCATGCGCGTTCTCCTTATTCAAGGGTTTTCTTTAATTCCCAATCACCTCATTCTCCGCAGTATACTCGCATTAAAATGTTTTAATAATCTTTTTATCGAATTTTTTGAGATTCTGAGTTCCGATCGTCCGAGGGGGTAGCGGCGTATTGAAGCCAAGGGGGGGCATGCCCACTTGGCGAAATAGCCGCGTAGGGGGAGACTTCCCCCTCCCACACAAAAAAAGCACGGTCCGGAACGACTGGCGCTGTGCGGAGAGGAAGGAACGGATGGGGCGCGAGGGAGAAGGACGGTCAGGTCTGCAGACGCGCCAGCGCGGCTTTGTCGTTGAGGCGGACGGCCTGCTGGATGGCAATTTCGCGACAGAAATGGCTCTGTTCGTAGGTGGCGTATCGGGTGCAGAGGTTGGCGGCGAGTTCGGTGCAGTAGAGGATGTCGGCATCGACGACCATGCTGTCTTCGAGGGCTTTGCCCAGGAGGAGGACGGTGCTTTCAAACGTGGGCCAGTCAAAGGTGGCGGCACAGCAGGGCAGAAGTTCGGCATAGAGCCAGTTGAGGTCGAAGTTCTGGCCGGATTTTTTGACCATGTCGATCTGTTGCAGGACGAGGCTTTTGGCTTCGGTGAAGCGCTGTTTGGCAAGGAGGAGAAGGACGAGGTTGATGACGCTGGTGGTGCCGTCGATATCGTTGACCTCCCGGTAGACGTCCATGGCGTTTCGGTACCAGGTTTCGGCCTCGTCGGGCATGAGGTAGCCGAGCCGGTAAATTTCGCCGATATCGTTGAGGCAGTTTGCGATGTAGAGGCGGTAGCCCATGTGCTGGAAGATCTGAAGGGCGTATTCGAGATTCTGTCTTGCCTCTTCGTAGAGTCCTCCGTGCTGGAAAGTGTTACCGAGGGCTTTGTAGGAACGCCCGAGGCCGTACTGGTCGCCGGTCTGGGTCTGTATTTCGACGGCCTGTTGGAGGTAGATGCGAGCCAGGTCGAGCTCGTGTCTTGCGTCACAGATGCGCCCGATGAGCCAAAGGGTTTCGGCGCGGTCATTGAGGTAGGCGCCGCGCCGCCGCTCCCCGATCTGGTTGAAGAAGGAGAGGGAGGCCATGAGGACATCGAGGGATTCGGTGATGTTGTTCCGGTAATGGAGGAGGAGCCCCTTTTCCTTGTAGGCGAGCGCCTGGATGACGGGGGAATGGGTTCGCAGGCCGAGGTCTGCAGAGCGCCGGATGAGGGGTTCGGCCTCGTCGAGCCTGAGTTCCTGCAACAGGGTGTTGGCCTCGGCAATCCATCCCAGAGCCCGGACGGGACTGTCTTCGTCGGCCTGGCATTTGTCGATGGCGAGTTCCCGTTTTTTGAACAGGGCATGGGCGGCATCGAACTCGCTGCGCTGCCGTCTGAAAATGCCGGCGTGCAGGAAGGGTTCGATGCACATTTCCCATGCCTCGGCGGCAAAGAGGTGTTCGGCGCGACGTTCGTCATAGAAGGGGAGAGCGTCCGAGAAATAGGTCTGCAACATTTCGGCGCACACGAGATGGTGCGCCCTGAGACGGTTGTTTTCGTGTGCGTACCGCAGGAGGGATTCCCTGAGCAGGTCGTGGGTGAACTGTGCGCTGGGATACCGGACCTCAAAGAGCCGGTGGGCCAGCATGCAGTCGAGGGTTTTGGTGACGTTCCCGAGTTCCGCGAGTTCGCACGCGATACGCCATTCGTCGGCGTCAAAATGGCTTCCAAGACATGCGGCGATTTCGAGCTGTTCGATGGCGTTGGACTGGCGCTTGGATTCCCTGAAGATGAGCCGGAGTCTGGACAGCCACAGCTCGTGGAGGGAGTCGGGCAGTTCGATGGAGGCGCCTTCCTTGACTTTGAACCCGGCCTCTCCCGGGACGAGGACGCCGCGTTCGATCCAGTCTCCGACGAGCTGGATGGCAAAAAGCGGCATTCCACCTGTGCGTTGGGCAACCTGCTGACAGAGGCTGTCGTCGAGCCCAATGAGTTCGTGGACGAGTTTGAGATGCGCCTCGGCATTGAGCGGCGCAATGTCGAGTTTGGTGACGTGTTCGCTCGCCAGCATGTTTCTGTAGGCGGCGGCCTGTGGGCTGTCCTCCTCGAGATCTTCGCTGCGTGCGGTACACAGAAGGATGACGGGGATGTTCTCGGCCTGGCGTTCGGTAAAAAGAAACCGCATGAAATCCATGGAATAGGTCGAATAATGGACGTCGTCCATCCACAAAATGACGGGGCGGTCATGGGTCATGCGACGCAGGAACCGGCACAGCACGCCGTACTGCTCCTGGGCGTCGGTAAAGCGGATTCCCGGGATGGGGTGTTCCGGATCGTCATGAAGCCGCATCAGTTCGAGCATGGGAAGGGCGTCGTCGTATTCCGGGGCCAGACGGTGTTCGGAGAGAAACTGCCGGATGCGTTCCAGAGCCTTGTCGCGGGTGAGGTTCTGACACTGCAGGGCATACATCATGGCGCGCACAATGCCCGGTGCCTGAATGTGATCCTGGTAATGCAGGGCTTTGAGAGGGTGGGCGATGGAGAGCTCGTGCGCGCGTTGCGAGAGCCACTCGATGATGCGGGATTTTCCTGCCCCCCGGGGGCCGTCCAGGACGATGCAGCGCTTTTCGTGATCGGAGCGCGTCGCCAAAATGGCCGCATAAATCAGGTCCCGTTCGGCATCGCGGTCCACCATGGGGATGGTGCGCAACCCCCAGAGTCCCAGTCCGGCGCCGAGAAGCTGTCCGAACTGGTCGTTAAACGCCTCTCGCCGCCACGTTTTGGGGGCGGGCACCTGCGTCGGATCCGCCGCCGGCCCAGACGGGGTGAAACGCGAACGGTAGACCTCGGCCAGCGTGGACAGCTCGTGCACCTGTTCGTCCCGCGCTTGGGCCGCCTGGGTCTGCTGTGAGATGACGGCCGCAATGTCGGCCGAGTCCATGCGCATCGTGTCGCCCATGTCGGCCAGAAGATCTTCGGCAATGTCCGTCGCGGACGACTGCCCGCCCGCCAGCGCCAGCTGATCCGAGTTGTACAGACTCTTAAACACACTCGAATTGGCCGCTTCCAGATCCGAAATGTTGTAATCGCACGAGTCCGGCACCACCGTATGACTCGCCCCGGAAACGATCTTTTCGGGTTCAGAAAGTTCCGGATCCGGCAGACATATGAGCTCCCAGGCCGCCTCGGCGGCATACTCAAACCGGCGCGACGGCTTTTTGGCCAGCATCCTCGACAGCCATTTCTGGAATCCCTCCGGGAGATGCTTCCCCGTCACCGGGGGCGGATCCTCGTGAATCTGACAGCGCAACACCTCCGTGCCCGAGGCATGGGTAAAAATGCGGCGCCCCGTCGCAAACAGATAGGCCATACAGCCCAGCGAATACAAATCCGTCCACGGCCCCTGGTCGCGCGTCTGGTTGAGAATCTGTTCCGGCGCCATGTATCGCGGCGTCCCAGCCACCATCCCGTCCGGCAGATCCTTCGCCCCCACCGCCTTGGCTATCCCGAAATCCGTCAGCATCGCGCGCGAAATGCTCTTCTCCTTCATCAAAAGGATGTTGCCGGGCTTGATGTCCCGGTGAATCACGTCACGCGCATGGGCGTGCGCCAACGCGTCGAGCAGCTCCAGCAGCAAATAGCGCATCTGAAGCCACGGAAGCGGCGATTTCGGCTTGGGAAGCGTCCCCCCCGTCGCCAGCTCCATCGCATAAAATTGACTCCCGCTCGCGATTTCACCCCCCGATGCCTCGAACAGCGCCTCGTCCGTCGTGCCATAGTCCAGCAGCCGGATGATCGACGGATGATGCAGTTTCGCCACGGCCCGCACTTCGTTGGTAAACGCCTGCTGAAACGTCTCGTCCTGCGCCCCGACCTTCGTCAGCACCTTGATCGCCATCGGTATGGACTGCACCCGATGCACACCTTCCCATACCACCCCCATCGATCCCTTTCCTATCGGGCGTATCAGGTCAAAGGGACCAAGTGACAGTTTACGTTCCTGTTCCATTGCTGCCGCACTCCAGATGACATACATAGACACACATTGCACACTTCTACGCCATCCCCGTGCGGATTTCATCTTTAATTATTCAAAAATCCGTTTTCGGCTTTCATGCTCGATTCGCCGGGGGCGCGCCTATGGGCCCACGGGGCCCATACGTCGCGCGTGGCCGCCGCTATGGCCTCAGGCCATACGCGTCGGCTTTCTTTTTTTGGGGGGCGTGGTACACCAATGCGTCGTCCATGCGGATTCTATGCCTGTTTGACATTAGGGTTTTCATCGGTTTGCCCCCAAAAGGTGACGCCCGTCTATTTTTGCGTTACCCTGTGTCGCCGTGCCCCTGCCTTTCCACCAACTCCATCCTTCTCGGGTTTCATTCCTGTTTATGTGTTGACGTCCTTTGTTCTGCGCGAAAGCGCGCCCAGGAGTCGCGTTTACGTTTTGCCCTTTTCTTTTTGACTTTCCATGCACCCCTATTTTGCGTCCACCTTCGTCGTGATTTCGAGCCTGTGTTTCGGCATTTTGGCGGTTCGTCCGGCATGGGCTGACCTCTATCGTTATGAGAATCAGAATGGCGAGGTCGTCCTGACGACCGAAAAAAGAAGCGATCTCAAGTTGATCGAAGTGATTCGTGACCGCAGTCGTCCGGCCAGACGTCCGGTGGCGCAGGGCGACAGCAAGGGCAGGCAGAACGCGCATCCCGTGTCGGAAAAAGGGGCGTCAGCCCAAGCCCCGGCGGCGGATCGCACCCATCTCTATGACGCGTACATCGCCGAAGCCTCGGCGGCGTATGGCATCCCGGAAGCCTTCATTCGCGCGGTGATCAAAATTGAAAGCAACTTCAACCCGCGCGCCGTCAGCAGCGCGGGCGCCATGGGACTGATGCAGCTCATGCCCGCCACCGCCGAACACATGCGCGTGTCGGATCCCTTCGATCCGCGCGACAATATCATGGGCGGCACGCGCTATTTGCGGCGGCTCTCCGATCGCTATGACGGCGACATCAACCTCGTGTTGGCCGGCTACCATGCGGGCCCTGGAAATGTCGAAAAAGCCGGCGGAATCCCGTTTGCCAAAACCCAGCAGTATGTCCGCAACGTCTATTCATGGTACGTCCGCTACCGCGAGGAGGCGGCAAAAGGCGTTTCGTCTTCAGCCCCGTGAAGAGGATTTTGGGTTTGGGGGCGTAAATGGTCGTTGCGCCGGACGTTTTGTATCGCGTCAGACCATGCCCGGCATATCTCCGGGACAGCCATGGGTAAAAAGTCGCAGAGGGGGTAGCGGCGTATTGAGCCCGCAGGGCGAAATAGCCGCTCAGGGGGAGACTTCCCCCTCCCCCAAACACAGCCATGGAGTGGAGAGGGCTTAGAATTTCATGCCCGGTTTCCAGTTGTCGATGACGGTGACGGAGGGCACGTCGCCCAGGAGGTTGGCAAAACCGGCGAAGAGCTTGGCGCTGGTCCCGACCTGGGAGCCCTCGTTGGGGCGAAGCTGGGAATTGAGGATGTCGCCTTTTTTGCTTTTGTGCAGTTCGGGGTATTTGAGATTGAGTTTGATGCGTTCGAGCTGGCTAGTGAAGACGAGGATGGTGATGGTGTCCTGGTCGTCGATACTCTCGACGATACCGATGAGGGAGTGCCAGTCGTTCCAGCGGCCGTCGCGGTTGCGATCGGCGGTGTTGTGAAAGAAGGCGAGGTCGCCGATGGCCGGACGCAAGGTGTGGTAAACGGATTTTTGTTTGAAGGCGTATTGATAGAGTTCGGCGGTCGAACGTGCGGACGTTTTGGCCGCGAGATCCACCCCGTTGACCTTGTATACATCGAGAATATAGGCGAGTGAGAAGGGGATGGTCTGGGACATGTCGGGGCGCACGTCGTGTTTTGGGGCGACGGCCTGGGCTTTGGCGACTTCGGGCTTGGCGGCGACGGCCGGTGCGGTCTGCACGTCGTGTTTTG
>CAMCLY010000099.1 GCA_945875805.1 uncultured Myxococcales bacterium
CCCGGCCCCTCTCCCATAGGGAGAGGGGAGCATGCTTCATAAAAAACAAAAAGCCCTCACCAAAACCCACAAAAAAACGCAGACTGGGCCTACGAATACGACGCGGTGATTGGCATCTTTTTCATGAACTTCGTCCACGAGGTATTGCTTGGTGAATTCCGTTCCGACTTCGGCATACGCAATCTAAAAAGCGGCAAGCCCCAGGAACTTCAGGTGCTTACCGACAAGCTCAGAATAGTCTTTCTGCAAATGCCCCAGTTCACAAAGACGGTAGCCCAATGCGAAACCAAGCTGGACAAATGGACATACATTATCAAGAATATGGAAACACTCGACGAAATGCCCTGGCGCGAACAGGAAGAATTATTCAACGAAATCTCCAAAGTGGCCAGCGTGGCCGCGCTCTCGGAGGAAGAACGCAACCGCTACGACGATGCACTCCGCAACTACCGCGATAACATCGCCGTCAGGAATGCCGCAATCAAAGAATGCAGAGAAGAAATAGCAATTGAAATCGCGCGTTCTCTCCTTTCAGCCCAAATGCCTGACGATTTCATTGCGAATCACACAGGACTTTCCATTGACGAAGTCGAAAAACTGCGCCGTTGATTGGCGAGTCTGTTTGCCTCTGGAGCATACGGCTCGCTTCTGGCTGGCTATTTGCGGCGATGACAATGGGGCATGCCCCATTGTCGCCGCAAATACGCCGCCTGCCCGCCGCTATCTGCGATACGCGGCGCGTGAATATAGAAGAGTTCAATACAGTCCAAATTGTTCATCTTCAAACATTCTGTTCCAGACCAAATTGTATACTTTTCTCATCGCTGAGAATTTCCATTAATAAGCTATGCGCATTGTGGCTTGGAACAAACAGATAAGCCATCCCATGTTTCCCCGAAAACATGCGTGAGGCATATTCGGCTTTGGCTTGTGTATCTGCATCGGGAATCAGATTTTCTCCTTTGATTTCGATAATACAGAAATTTCCACTATCCATCTCGACGAGAAAATCTGGGTAATATGAGCGTAGTGCGTGCGATTCCGGGTCAATATATCGCACAAGAAAATCAGATTGCCCATGCGTCAGCATTCCCGTGAACCAAATGTGCTTAATGTGCTCGTTTTCAAATAGATTGGTTCTAAAGAAATCCAATTCAGGTTTCGAATCAAAACCATAGCCCGACAGATTAAAGCTCTTGCCATTTCCACCAGAAGATTGATTATACTTATTATACCCTTTCGCCTCATCCGATATATATTTATCATCGTCGAAAACGAATGGCAAACCATCATCGGGAACATGTTTGGCAAGATATTTGGTCACTTCTCGCGGTTCGCCGTCCGTATATTCCACTTTGTACAGTAGAGAAAAGAGCTTAGGAACTAAATAATCATATAAAACATCATTATTTCGATTGACCTCGCTCAGGATTCTATCCACACCATCGGATGCACGTTCGAGTAACCACTCGATCTCGGAGGGAGAATGACGAATGGTCAGGCTTCCATCTTCATTTTTAATGTGCTGCGTCAAATAAAGCGATAACTCAGCAACTAAGCTGTAACGCGTGAATTTGCGCTGTGCATTCGTTTGTATTTCTTTACGAACGGTTTCTGTCTGCACATCGCACAGAGAATGCTCGCCCTGGGTTTTCCGATAATGTTCCGGATTATAATCATTGTCGAAAATCGTAAATTCTCCGGGATGAAGTGGTGTCGTCTTGAATTCCGGAATCTGCTCAATCACTTTGACTTCAACAACCTTTCGAATACAGATGCGGCGCACCTTCTTATCTTTCGGCTTTCGTACCGTCAACTCTTCGACTGACATTCTGTAATTCTCCTGCAACTCTTTTTGCAGAATCTCCAGATTCTCTGTCGAAAGGAATATCTGCCCCGTTTGTTGGATATTCGTAATCGAACGCAGACAGCGCATCGTCGCCTGCAATACGAATATTGTGCTGTCGGGTTTTCGAAATAATGCCACGCCAAAAAGTGATCTGCAGTTCCATCCCTCTTTGCCTTTGCCTACCAACAAAATAAACTGCTTTGTCGATTCTGGTGTATCAAGTAATTTGAATTCCCGCAAATCGTCCGGTTTGGTGAGTTTTTCATCGCCAACGTTGACAAGAATGGTATCCAGCGAAATACCCGCCTTGATCAAAGCCGATTCGAGTGCGGGGCGCAGTTCCTTTTGGAGTTCATCGACAGTCGAACCAAACAGAGCGAGTTTGGGAAGCATGTTTTCGTATCGCTTGAAGTCACCGTTTTTATCTCGATGGGCATCCACAAACGATTGAACTACATTCTGTACGAATTCAGCCGATTTAACATTATCGTAGTCAAGAATGAGCGCTTCCTTGAGATAGTGGTTATCGATAGCTTCTTTAAGACCATACGCATAGACGACTTCGGGCATGAGCCGGTTGTCGGCGTAAGGCGTGCCCGTATAATTATAACACGCTACGACTTTCGTACCGGCTTGATTCAGTTCATTGGCGAGGTGGTCTATCGTAAGACGCAGGCTAGTCTTTGCTTTTCGATCGGTCATATCATTGGCGAGTGCTTTCCCGAACGCATGATGTGCCTCATCAACATAAATGCCAAGCTGTGTAAGACGAGAGAGCTTTTTATAGCGTTGATTTGCCGTCAGTTCCTTTTCGTCTTCGATTTCATACAAATCGGCATTGGGATCATTTTGAACTGCTTCGGCATATTTGTCATCCTTAAATAATAAGGTCTGTGCGTCATCGGCTTTGTTTTTTCGCTTCAAAATGATCTTTTGTGAATTCGCAATGATAATATTGAAATCCGAACCATCGAGCGTATTGAGCGATATACCATCCCCTTCGAGAAAATGAAATCGAAGTTTTGTATCGAGAATTTTGGCATAACTCGGCGCAAATACTTTCGATTTATCGAACGTCATGATTTCGCGCAAAGATTCGCGAACAGTCGTATCCGGTGCAAGGACAAGCGCATTATGACAGTATAGTTCGTCTTGTGGGTATTTGTTGGCAAGCAAAAATTCATAGAAGATGCAAACTGCCATCAAAATGGTTTTACCAGTGCCCATCGTAAGCGCAAAGATATAATTGGCATAATCCTGTTGTAATTTTTTGAGCTGTGCGACAGACGGCTTGATGGATTCCGCATCCTGATACTGAAATAGTTTATACTGCCGCTCATTTTGCAGCACAGGCGTCCGTTCATAACGGAAATTGCCTTTGTTATTGCACCAGTTTTCGAATAGCTCACCCAATTTCGGCGTGTTCAGAAACTCCTTCAAGAAGACGTACATTTCGAAGGCTTCGTACTGCGGTTTACGCAGGAATGCGCTTGCATCAGTATAATCCGCACGCGACAGGATGCCTCTTGTGAGCGGTTTATATTCTCGCCATATCTCTTTCTTATGATCGGCATAGAATGACCAGAGATATTGATAAAACGGGGTATCGACGATGGTTTCTTTGGATTTCTTTGGCATGGTGAACGCTCCATGTCGTATTGAATACGACAATATTATTTCAATGTTACACCAGTCAAATCCTCTATTCTTCTACGGTTCCAAAATGGATTTTCCCAATACATATATATGTCTTTACGCTTTTTAAAAATCCTGAACGGTTCAATCGTATTATCATAGATATGCATGATGTCACATACGGGGACAAGTTCGGGAATGAGCTTAAGCGCTTTTTCATATCGACTCACGATTTTGTCTTCCGGGACATCGTGACCGCCACAGCTATGGCGAATGTGAACTCTGTCGATATTGATACTGGCATTATCCGTCAGAACGTAAACGCATCTGACGAAATAACCCGATTCTTTAGCACGCTTTAATAACAAAAGATTTCTATCGGTGGATAAAACCGTTTCGAACGTAAAATTTGCGCGCTCTGATAGCAGCGTTTCCCGTTGCTTTTCTGCGATTTGAGCTGCTTCAAGTGCAGAACAGTTCAATGCATTTTTTACTTCGTCCGCATTGACATAGACGCCAACTAGAGTGGCAAGACGAGTCACAGTTGTCTTGCCACTGCCATTTGGGCCGGCAAAGACGAGTATTTCAGGCTTTTTCTCTGTACTCGCGTGTTCCATCCGGATACTCCAAATAGGACTGTCTGCGTTCAAGATCATATCTCGCCACAGGCAATCCTTTGATGCGTCGAATCTCATCGTCAATGCGAATCGCTTCCTTAAAACGGTACGTCAACTCATCGTCGGATAAACCGCCAATGTTGTCGTCCTTATCCCAATCTTCTGTGAGCGCTCGTTCCATCGTGACCCCATCCTGACAACGTGTACCCGCAATGGGTACGAACGGATTTTACCATTTCTGCCGCGTCGAAACAAGGTTTGACGGCACTGCGTTATAATTTCTGTTTAGTTTTATTTTGGTGTCGGGCTATCGGCTGCGCCGATACGCCCGCCGTTTTGCGCTATTGGCCTTTGGCCAATACGCGCAAAAATGCTTGTGCTCATGACGCCTCGATCGTTCCTTCCCAGCTTTCGCTGAGCAGGTCGGTAATCTTGATGTGAATACGTCCAGCACCTTCGGGGACTTCGTATTTTCCCGAAACGAGGTCTTTCTTGTCGGGGATATCGAGCGTCGTCGGACAGAACGTCACTTCGTCGTAATTCCAGTCGATGAGAACGGAATCGACGAGTTCGCGCCAGTCCTCGATATCCTGGTGCTCGATGCTGAGTTTTTGCAGCAGATTCATCGGATAGAACGACTGGATTTGCAAGATACGTTTCAAAGAAACTTCTTTGATAATTTTGCGTTTCGTCTTCTTATCTATAGAATAGGTCGCATCCGAATCGTCAACAATGACAATACGTGCATCGGATTCGCGCTTGAAGCGCAGGTCTTTCTTATCGCGGAGCAAATCGACGATTTCCAGATCGATGTTGAGCCCAAGGCTTTCCATCTTTTCGAGAAACATTGGCTTGAGGTTAGGATCGTGCCCCATGCACACAAACGTGACCTTTTCGACAGGTTTGGTCGGATTGAGCCCCTGTTTTCGACTCAACGCACAGATGTCCATGTTTGCCACGATCTTTTCGAACTCGCTCGCAGTCGCAATGCGATTGATGCCCAGAATCGCCACCATGCGCCCATCGAGTTCGGCATCCCAGAGGTTGTTGTCGGGCAACGGCTGCATGCCCAGCGCTTCGATGATGAGCCGCTTCGCCTCGAGTTCATTGCGGAAAAACTCGTAGTCGTTGACGTTGTACACCTCAAACCCAGTGTAATAGACCTCTCTTACCCCCTCTGTCGCCTTTGGCGACATCTCCCCCTCTCTCTCCATACTGGCGAGAGAAGGGGAGACGTTTTTAGCCAGGGGCAATGCTTGATTGAGTTCTTTGGCGCGGTTAATCAATCGCTTCGTCGTCGTCTGAATTGCCCCCATGTTGATATCTGCCCCCAAGAATCGTCGCCCGAGCTTCATGGCAACTGCCTGCGTCGTGCCTGACCCCATAAAGCAATCGAATACGAGATCGCCGGGATTGGATGAGGCTTTGATAATGCGTTCCAAAAGTGCTTCTGGTTTCTGGGTGGGATAGTTATAAAGTTTTCTATTCTCAGATTGTGAATTTAATTGTCTGAAACGATTATCAGTTATATAACTCCAAACATTGTCAGCAATCATGCCATCCTTTAAATAAAACCGTTTTGACACTCCATGATGTCCATCCTCAAAATATCGCTCTCCATGTTCATCAATTTTATTATATCTTTCTGGATTTAAACAAGGAACTCGAATCTCATTAAATGTTGCATTTTGTGTTTTTGAGTAAAAATAAATTGTGTCCGTTTTTCTTTTAAATGCCCCTGTGGGCGCAGTTCCATCAGAATAGTGCCAAAATATCTCATTCTTAAAATTATTAGCCCCAAAGACCTCATCCATAATTCCTCGCAAATAATGGCTCTTATGCCAATCACAATGCAAATATATACTCCCCGTATCACTCAACAATTCACGGCACAGAATCAACCGTTCATACATAAATTGCAGATATTCATCGTTCGTCCAGATATCGCCGTATTGTTTTTCTTCGAAGGTCGAAGTGTCGGATTCGGCTTTTTTGCCGCGAAGGGAGATGGTCTTTTTATAGTCCGCTTTGGAATCGAATGGTGGATCAATATAAATCAAATCGACTTTGCCGCGAAATTCCTTAAGCAGATGCGACATGACCTGGAGGTTGTCGCCCCAATAGATCTTGTTCATCCAGCCGTCGGTATCGGTGCCGTAAGTCTCTTTGAGCTGTGCGGGATAGTAGCTCGTACCTGTAAACGGACGTTTGCCCGCCCAGCGCAGTTCGGGGTAGCCTCGAATCGGTTCGCGCTTGTCGAAGGTGAAGAGCTCTTTTTGTTTGTTGGTCATGGTGTGTTCTCCTGGGGGGGGTGAAAGCCCATTCTTGCTGGGGCAGGTGAGAGGGCTGTGGATTTGTCAATAGTTGTGTGCTATCATTGCGTTGATGGCAGATGTGCTATCTGCCTGTTGAATTGAAGGAGGTGCGAGATGTCGCCGTTACGTGAACGAGCCTTGGATGAAATCAGCATGATGACGGAAGATCAGCTTCGCGTTGTCCTGAACCTGCTGGAGGGGTTGAAATCGTTTGCGCATTTGTCTTCCCATGCGCAGGATGATCCATTCTATTCGTCGCAGAATCAGCGTTTTATCGAAGATGGGGTGAAGGCTTTGGATGCGGGCAAGGGCGTGGAACATGACCTGATTGAGGTCTAACCATGAAATTGATTTGGTATGATAAAGCATGGGATGACTACCTCTATTGGCAGACGCAGGACAAACGGACGTTGAAGCGGATTAATGAACTGATTAAAGACATTGACCGAAATGGTGCCTTGACTGGCATCGGAAAACCCGAGGCTCTGAAAGATAATTTGCAGGGGTTGTTTAGCCGTCGTATTGATGAAGTGAATCGTCTGGTGTATCGCATATCTGAAGATGGCGTGATTGAGATTGTGATGTGCCGTGGGCATTAATCCTAAGTATTGCGGGGCGTATTGGCTGTAAGCCAATAGCCATGCAGGCGAGGCGTATCGACCAACCTCACCTACCCCCCAGCCACTTTGTGGCTGTCCCCCCTCCCTCTCCATCAATGGCGAGGGAAGGGGGAGGGAGATAGCCGAAGCAACCGCCAAAAACACACGAATGGCGTGTTCAGCGGTTGCAAAAATGTTTCAGGTCGCATTTGTCGCACAGATGGGCGCAACGTTTTGCGGGATCCTGGTTGAATTCTTTGTTTTCGATTTTGCCGACGATTGCAGAAACTTCGTCGATGGTTCGGTCGATAGAATGTTGATTATAAGGATATGAGATGCGCGGGTCGCCGTCTTCTACGCCTGTATAGTAGAGGTGCATGCGACTGACGCACAGGTCGTATTTTTGCTCGACGATGTGGGCATAGATTTCGAGCTGACGGCGGTAGCGGCGCAAGCGTTCGCGATCGGCTTCATCATTGACGTCAGGCTTCTTTTCGGATTTGAAGTCGAGAATTTCAACGGTATTGCCCTTGCCACGGATGAGGTCGATTTTGCCTTCGAGAATATAATTTTCTTTTTGTAAAGACACGGGGACTTCGGCATCGCGAATCGCCGTCCAATCGCGGCTGGCACGTTGAACATAACGATTGACGTGACCTTCGATGGATTTCAGGCTATCTTTGTCGAGATATAATCCCGTGATTTTATTTAATTGAATATAATTTGTATTGAGCCAGCTCTTGATATTTTCTGGCGTGACATCGGCTATGCGTTCGGCGAGTACGGCGCGATGGACATCCTCGATCGTCTGGTGAACGAGCGTACCGAACATGACCTGATTCGTGCGTTTTGGTGTGAATTCGAGTTCTCTGAAAAACTGGTATTGTACAGGGCAATTCTCATAAACGAGAATGTGGCTTGTAAATGAATAGGTGTGCTTGATATTGGATGGTTGTACCGTATCCAGTTTTGGATGATTTTTCTTCGATTTAAATAGCACATCCCAGTCTGGTACATCTTCATAAATTGGAAGGAAATATTTGGAGGGTGATTTGTGTTCTCTAGGCAACCGCGTTGTTTCATTATCGATGCCTGTCAAAACGAGCAGATTTTTTGCACGGCTAAAGGCCGTATAGAACAAGCGCCAAAAATCGAAGTATTTGACTTTATCGAGTGGTTCATAAGGTTCATTTTGATAATAGAATTGCTGTAATTCTTCATCGAGCCAGTCGGATTGTTTTCGGGGCGATGCGTCGAGACTGGCAACGCATGTGATGGGAAATTCCAGACCCTTCGATTGGTGAATCGTCATAAAGGAAATACAGCCAGACGGTGTGACCATATCGAAATCTTCGTATTCATTGATTCCGCCTTCGATGAGGAATTTCAAATAGGTATTGAAGAATATGGCTACATCTTTATGAATTTGCTCTGATTTGAAGACAATAACTTTGTACAGATATTCATATTTTGCGATCAATCGGCTGAATAGAGCGAGATTGTATTGTGGACGAAGGTCTTTGATGGAGTTGCCGTTTGTTTCAAAACACTCCGAAAACATCGGGAACTGTAGCAGCTCATAAAAAATGTCTGAAAACGCATAGTTTGTATTCTCGATAAGTGTAGAAAGCTCTCTTGCTTTACTTGATGCCCAGATGCGAAGCGATTTATGTTTTTTAGAATTAGAACGCAGCTGCCCTGCAAACTGGTTGATACATTTTTGATAATAATCCCAGTAATCCTGATAGTACTGTTCACGCCCGTTGGTATATTCATTTTTGAGAATGGTATCGACGAGATTTGGAAACAGAAACCCAAACGCCCCGATTATATTTCGAATTTCAGGGCGATCAAAGAACAAATCGGCACGTGGAGAGAAAACGGGAATGCCATTTTTTTCAAGAGTTTGAGCAAGAGCGGCCACTTTGTCATTTTTAACGGATCGCGCCAGAATGCATATTTGATTGTAATCGGATAGAATATTATTTTTTTTGAGCGAATCGACAAAGTCTATAAACGAATCAGCCCAGGATTTCATGTCGTTGCCCATGACGCGGACGACACCGGGATACTTTGTATTCTTTTTTGTTTGGGAACCAGCATTTTCGATGGTTTTGGGGTAACGATAATGCTGATCTGCGAACTGTTCCATCCAACGATTGTAAAAATCAATGATATCGGGATGGGAGCGATAGTTTTTGGTAAGTTCTACTTTCTGACAAGTATATCTGTAAAGTTTGGTTAAATTTCCATTAAATCTCAAACGCTTTTTAGGGAATTTTTCTCGAAATCGTAGAATATTCTCAACAGTTGCACCTCGGAATCGATACAGTGCCTGATCATCATCACCGACGACGCAAATTTTATTCTTTGGTGCCGCAAGTTTAAGGAGGATATCTTCCTGAATTCGGTTTGTATCCTGATATTCATCGACGAAAATATATTCAAATTTATCTCGCAATGCCTGGAGGACTTCTTCATTTTCCAGAAGATGAAGCATCTTTGTTTGGATGGATGAGAAGTCGATGGCATTTGCATCCGCCAGTATTAGCCCATACACACGGCATATTTCTGCAACAATGCGGAGTTTTATACTTTTGGATTGCAACAGCTTATATTCATCAATGTTAGATTCATGAATCTTATTCAGCAAGTTTGCGATATTTTGTGCGAATGCCCAACCGCCTTTGAGGTCTAGAGTATCAATATCAGTAATCGAATAGAAGTTCCTTGCATTTTGATAAATGATGTATTTCTGGTCGAAATCATCCAATACGCGATAGTTTGCATGGAGATCGGTATAATCACGATATTCCTCAAGAATACGGAGAAATATCGAGTGAAGTGTGCCGATGTACATATCACTCGTATCAATGCTGAGTGAACGTTTCAGCGCAAGATTCGTAATACGTGTGACGAGTTCTTTGGCCGCCTTTTCGGTGAACGTCGCCACCAGAATGTTTTCGGCCTTAACGCCTTTGTCGGCAATCAGGTGAAATACGCGCTCGACGAGAGTGTGTGTCTTTCCAGAGCCTGGACCCGCAATCACGAGTAATGGGCATTCGGTCGTTTCGACAACTTTTTGCTGCTGGGGGTTGAGGTCGCTCATCGCCCACCTCCGTCTGCCGGACGGCCGGTGCGGCGCAAATATCGAAACCAAACACTTAGCTTAGAGCGAAACTTTGAATTTTCCGCCCCCCCCCGTTAATATGGTGAATATTATTCATAATTCCCCTATTCTTTAGAGTTCACACTGATATTCGCCATAATGATTGGCGCCGCAGTTTTCCTCGGCTTCACCTGTCTCAGAGACGGTGATGCAGATATGATCTTTGCCAGCCATGATCAGCTGACAGTCTAATTTCTTTTCTTCAAGATAAGCTTTTCTTTCCTTTTCGGTATAGAAGCATTTCAATTTCTGTTCATAGGCAAACCAGATGCCTGGCAGCAAGTCCCCGATATCCTTGTTCAGTTCTTGCAAGCGTTCATCGCAGCTCGCTCGTGTAAACTTGACTTCGCAGTTATCCCCATCGAGCATCATCTGGCATTTGGGAACGTCTTTATCAAATATGCAGTTTCTGCCATCTGCGAGAAACTCGCTGTTCGTGCATTTTGCATCGCCGAGTTCTGCTTTGAATTCCTCTTCGGTATAAAAGCATTTCATCATGTCATATTGCGCATAATTGACGCTATAGAGCGCATCGTCGGCTTTATAGTTCAGTTCATTGAGGCGCGCATCACATTGTTCGGTCGAAACTTCGACGCCGCAGATCGCATTGACTTTGAGGCATGGCCGAGCCTGCCCTTCTGCGCCTGCCGTCCCATCTGACGGCGCGGATGCTTGTGCTTCTGACGAGGCTTGTGCTGACGAAGCCACCTGATTGTCAGCACCGGCCTTTGTGCAAGACACGCTCACCAGTCCCAGGATCACCGCCACGGCCAATATCCGTCTATTCATCTGCGCACTCCCACATCAAAAACATATCGCGAGCAAAACGCCTACGGCCTTTTAAATACGCTTTGTGCGGATAAAAAGCAACCGGCCGTATCGCCATGCGATGGGCCGGTCAGCGAGCGTATCGCGCCGCAAGGGGAGATAGTGAGCGTCGCTTGCCGTATGCGGAGCAATTGGAAACTTACTGTCTGTTTACACAGGTGGAAAGGTTTGACATTAGAGGTCAGGTTGTTCAGCTGACCTCTTCTTTTTTGCTCAAACGACTTTGCGTACACCGTGCCTCTCCCATGGGGAGAGGGGAGCATGCTTCATAATAAACAAAAAGCCTCACCAAACCCCGACCTCACCCCCGGCCCCTCTCCCATGGGGAGAGGGGAGCA
>CAMCLY010000100.1 GCA_945875805.1 uncultured Myxococcales bacterium
CTCCCCTCTCCCCATGGGAGAGGGGCCGGGGGTGAGGTCGGGGTTTGGGTGAGGGATTTTTGTTTTTTATGAAGCATGCTCCCCTCTCCCCATGGGAGAGGGGCCGGGGGTGAGGTCGGGGTTTGGTGGAGTTTTTTTGTTTGGCTTGGGCTTTTTGTGGTGTGCAAGGGGATGGCGGTGCGTATCCGCCGGCGGCGGATAGCCTGCGCTCAGTCAGGGGCAGTGTTTTGGAGGAGTGTTGAGTCAGGGGGGAATGACGTAGGAGATAAGGATAGAAAGGGATGGGGAGAGGGCGAGTAAAAAAACTGTCGGTTGCCAGATCACGTGCAAATGGGCTATGGTTATACGGTCTCTATTTTTTGGGGGCAGATGAAGGGAAGTGCGGATGAACGATAATTTCCAGTGCGGAAAAACGCAGGCGATAGATCTGGATGAGCTTCACGTGGCGACGGCGAATCGTCCACCGGAGGTCAGGCAGCGCGGGGAGTTTGAGCTTGACAAGTGGGGGGAAGATCCGTGGGCGAGTACGGAGGAGAGCCGTAAGAAACGGAGGTGGGCGGAAGACGATGCCTGGGCGGGCGACGGCCAGCCGGAGGAGTCTCGTCAGGAGGATCTCTGGGATGCGGATGAGGAGAAGCTGAAGGCGGGTTGGCATGCGCCCAAACGCGGTGACGAGCTTGAAACGGAGGAAGGCTGGGAGGACTGGCAGAATTTTGGCGGAGCGCCGAAAGAGCTTGAGCTGGAGCAGGAGAGTAAGGATTTTGGGGGTTATCGTCGGGTTCAGGCGGCCAGTCAGTATGCGCAGGTGGACAGCAGCAATTATGTCGACGGCAAGGCGCAGCGGGACGATTTGTATCGCCAGAAGGAGGCCTTTGGGACGTCAGGCGTTCGGGAGCGCAAGGGGGATCCCTATGCGAATGTGCCTCAGACGATGGGACAGGATGAGCCGGGGCCAGAACTCGTTCCTGTGGGTTCGGATTGGAATGATGCGATGGTCAATGCCGCACCAGCGGCCGGCAAGGAAGAAGAGGATATGCGAGCGAGCGCAAAAATATCGAATCGGAATGCGGGTGGGGACGATATCCCTGGTGTGACGCGAGCGTCGATCATCATATTTCAGGCTGACGCGGAACCTGTGGTTTATGAACTGAAGAAGCTGTCCACGACGATAGGCCGCGGCCTTGACAACATGGTGATTTTGAACGACCAGTATGCGAGCCGTCGTCATTTGATGATTCAATATGTGAATGGCCGATTTGAGGTTTATGGTCTGAGTGCGGACAATCTGGCGTGTGTGAATGGCTTTCCGATTTCCCATGCGGTATTGATGAACGGCGACCAGATAGAGGTGGGTGCGACGCGGATCCGTTTTGTGTTGGGACCGATATCGCAGCAGCAGATGGTGATGTCTGCGCCGATCAATGGACGTCCGTTTCATCTGGATCCGCCTCCACAGGAGTTGCGTTCGCCGAAAACGACGCGCAAGAATTTGATATTATTGATTTCTGCGGTGAGTGTCATCGTCGTCTTGATGATTGTGGGTCTGATTGTGATGTGGGTGTCGTCGTCACACAAGGCGGAGCCCAGGCCGACGATAGCGAAGGTGGAGGCGGAGACGTCGACATCGGAGTCGGAACAGTCGGGGGCGGAGGTGGCGCCCCGGGAAAGCGATCCTGTGTATGAGCTGAGTGCGGAGGACAAAAGTGTGATCGACACGATGGTCGAATCGTATTCGGCGGCACTTGGGTCTTCGTATCGCAACATGCCGACGAAGCTTTATGGCAATGAGATAGTCATTTCTATTGATTCGACGCCGTCCGGGGCTCGGATATACAATTCGGACAATTCGTTACGTGGAGTGACGCCGTATGAGATTACGGAACGCACGACGAGTGATCGCACGGAAACGTTGCGTCTGCGTTATGACGGTTATGAGGAGGCGACGGTTGATTTGTCGTTTGCGTCAGGGGTCAAGACGAATGTGGAGCTGAAGGAAATCGCGGCTCCGGCTCCGGTCAAGAAACCGGCTCCGGTTCGAGTATCCAAGCCCAAGCCCAAACCTAAAGCCAAGCCCAAACCCAAGGGCGGTCGGATCATGATTTAAGGTTTTTTCATGGTGGTGAGTATTTGGACGTTGCGTCAGGGGAACCGGGCGATGCAGGCCGCGCGCGCATTTTTTGACGGGCGCGGCTATCTTGAGGTTCGCACGCGGTCGTTGCGTGGCACGACGGCGACCGATGCCTATATTGAGAGTTTTCAGACATCATGTGTGGGTTTTCCGGATCCTTTTTATCTTCAGGTGTCTCCGGAGTATGCGCACAAGATTTTTCTTGCGTCGATCCATTGTGAGGTTCCGATATATGAAGTCGCGCGGGTGTTTCGCAACGAACCTTCGGGTCGTCTTCACAGTCCTGAGTTTTCGCTGATTGAGTGGTACCACCCCGGGGTGGGGTATCGCGAGATGATGGACGAAACGGAAGCGCTTGTGCGGAGCGTGAGCGCCGAACTTGGTGTCCGCCAGTGGCACAGCACGGCGCGGTTTGACGATGCACTTCCGATAGATGTGGATTCTGAATTTGAGCGTTTGTCGGTCTCGGAGGCATTTGAACGTTATGCTGGATTTTCCCCGCTTGGCCTTTCGCATGACGCGCTCTATGAGGCAGCTCGGGCATCGGGGTGTCGCGTCCGGTCAGACTGGAGTGACAATGATCTGTTGAGTTGTGTGTTGGTCGAGTGTGTGGAACCGCATCTTGGTCGTGAGCGTCCCACGTTTCTTGTGGATTATCCGGCGTCGATGGCGTCTCTGGCCGAAGTCCGTCCGGTGGGGATGGTTCACGGGCGAGAGTGTTTTGTGGCGGAACGATTTGAGCTGTATATCTGTGGGATTGAGCTGTGCAATGGGTATACGGAACTCAACCGTGCGGAGGAGCTTCGACGTCGTATGCAAGAGGATAATGCCGAACGCGTGCGTCTTGGGTTTGAGGCGGTTCCGTTGGATGAGGCGCTTTTATGTGCGCTCCCTCAACTTGGAAGGCTGGGAGGCAATGCGCTTGGTTGGGAGCGGCTTCTCATGTTGTGTCTTGGAGCCGGGCATATTGACGAAGTGATGATTCAGGTATGACATGGCGGATATGGTTTGACTCCGGGACGTTGTGCGTCGAGGTTCCGGAAGAAGCGCTTGGCTTGGCCCCTGAACTGCTTCCCCGTTTTGTGTGGGATTCACGGATATGTGCGTTTCGCGGTCAGGCGATATCCTACCGTCGTTTGATCACGTCGCTGACACGGGCCGGTGTGGATTTTTGTGATGAGGCACGGCGTTACGGCGAGGTCTCGCTGGAATTTCGTTTTCACCGGGTTCCATTTTATTATCAGTCGGAGGCGTTGGATGCGTGGGAAAAGAACGGCGGTTGCGGGGTGGTCGTTTTGCCGACGGGTGCTGGGAAGAGCTATGTGGCTCAGATGGCGATGGCCCGCAAGCGCCGTCCGACGCTGGTGGTGACACCGACGCTGGATCTCGTGGCGCAGTGGCACCGCAATCTTGAGCAGGCGTTTGGGATATCGTGCGGGATGCTTGGAGGCGGGAGTTATGACATTCGTCCCGTCACGGTGACGACGTACGATTCGGCGTATATCCACATGGAACGTCTTGGTAATGCGTTTGGGATGCTGGTGTTTGACGAAGTTCACCATCTGCCGACGTCGACGTATGCGCTGGGTGCGCAGCATGCCATCGCGCCGTTCAGGCTTGGTTTGACGGCGACGCCGGAGCGCAGCGATGCGGCATTGAGTTATGAGCAGCTCCTGGGACCGATCGTCTATACGCAGACGATTCGGGCGCTGGCGGGAGAAAATCTTGCGTCGTATCAGGTGGTTCAGTACGAGGTGGAACTGACGTCTGACGAGCGAGATGCCTATGATATGTATCGTGCGCTTTATCTGGAGTTTATTCGCGAACACGGGATAAGGGTTGGGACTCCGGATGGCTGGACGGATTTTCTTCGGCAGAGTTCTCGCAGCAGCGAGGGGCGTGCGGCGTTGCGTGCGCATCGAATGCAGCGTGAAATCACGCAGCATTGCGCGGCGAAGATAGCGCTTCTGACGGAGCTTCTTTCGCGGCATCGTCAGGATCGGACGATAATTTTTACGGCGGACAATTCGACGGTCTACCGAATCAGCCGTGATTATTTGATACCGGCGGTGACGCATCTGAGTTCCGTGCGCGAGCGGCGTGACATTCTGGACGGTCTGAGTCAGGGCGTTTATCCCGTTGTGGTGACGAGTCGGGTTCTCAACGAGGGGGTGGACATGCCTTCGGCCAACGTGGCGATTGTGCTTTCGGGCAGCGGTTCCGTGCGAGAACATGTGCAGCGGCTTGGGCGCATATTGCGAGCGGCCGAGGGGAAACGGGCGATTTTGTATGAACTCGTGGCCAAAGACACGACCGAGGCGTTTACGAGCGAGCGTCGTCGCCGTCACGATGCGTTTTGAGGTGTGCGTGTGGTTTTGGGTTATCTGGTTTTGATATCCGGGTTGAGGGATCCGTCGTCGAGGTAGATGACGGGCATGATGTAGCGTTGCCCAATGGTGGGCGATTTATCGCGGACATACTGACGAAATGAAAGTCGGCACTGGGTGGCGATGGCGCCGTAATGGCCACCTCGCGCGACATGGAAGAGGGCTTTTTCGGCGTAGTGTGTCCATTTTCCGTCCGTCAGTTCGTCGCGTTGCGGGAAGGCGTCGTTGGTCCATTCCGCGAGGTTTCCTGCCATGTCGTAGATGCCCAGGGCATTGGGAAGGAGCATGGCTTCGGAATCGGTGCGCGTGCACACGCCGGAGCCCGAGCCTTTGGGGTGGTTGTCGACGTACCATGCGGAGAGGGAAAGCAGACGTCCGAGTTGAGCGGCATCGGCGGCGACGGCGATGCCGGCGATGTCGTCTGGGATGTTGGCGTCTGGGGTGAAGTTCATCGTCCGGTAGTTTGTCAGGAGATTTCCGCCGCGTGCGGCATATTCCCATTCATATTCTCCTGGGAGGCGGACGCCCTGGCACAGGGCGTAATGGTCGCGGAATTCCTCTTTAAATTCGCACTGGTTTTGGGATGGGCAGTTTCCGTCTGGGGATGCGTAGCAGGTATCAAGGAAGTGGACGCCGTCGCCCATGGCGTTGAGGTAATCGGTGAAAAGGTTGGCAATGCGTGCGGCCTCGTGCCACGACAGGTTGGATGCGGGGTGACTGGCGCGGTTCTGACTGGGCTCTGTGGTGTTCATCCATATTTTGTATCCGCTGTCGAGTTCGTATTTCATGATGCAGAAATCGCGGTCCGTCGAAAATTGGCGTTTGGGTTCCAGGACTCTGTATAGGGATTCGGAACTGAAGTCGTCGTTGGAGATGTGGAAGTAGTCCGGGGCCTGGACGGCGTCCTCGACGCGGTTGTAGGCCAGATTGTATTCTGTGACGGAGCCATGGTATTCCGGGTGTTCATCCAGGGCGTCGTAACTTCCGACCCACTGGGTTCCGGCTCTGACCTGGACGAAATCGGCGGGACATGGGGTGCATTTTCCGGCGACGCAGAGGGTTCCAAAAAGGCATGGGTTGTTTTCCTTTCCGCAGTGTTTTGGGTCGTTTTCAAAATCAAAGCACTCGGTACCCTGTGCGTTGAGGACGGCCGGGGCTGGGCACTGACATTCCGCATGGATACAAACGGCCTGTTCGCCTTTGTATTTTGGGCATTGGCGGTTGCATTGTCCGCAGTGGTTGGCGTCATTTTGTATATTGACACATTGACCGTTGCAAAAGAGGTTGTCGTTTTCAGCACATTCGCATTGATAAGATACAGCGGACGAGGGCTGTTCGTTTTCGTTGATTTCCTGGGGATCTAATTTCCGGCATTGTGCGTTTCCGGTGCATCGCGTGTTGCAGTCGCCGCAGTGCATGTCCGATTTTGCATTGATACAGATGAGGCGGCCTTCTCTGCCTCTGATATTGTCGCAAATTTTGTAATGGGGTGTGTCGTCGTCGGCGATGGATGCGAAGCCGTCGTCGATTTCCGGGTCGTAGCTTGCTTGGCACATGTCGTCGACCGCCGCCTGGTCGTTGCGATCGAATTCGGAGGTGAGGTTTTGAGCGCATCCTGTCAGGCAAAGCGCCATGGTGGCAAGGTGGAATCTGAAGTTCATAATTGCGCCGTCATCTGAAGTCTTGAATTTGTCGAACTGGGTCAGGCGACCAACTCACTGTATGATGGATGATAGCACAACGCAATGCAATCCGGTCGATGAATTGGCGCTTGTCTTGGGGGGCGCGCTATGCCTTCCGGCATACGCTCGCCCGCTCCGGCTATGCCTTTCGGCATACGCCGTTGCGCTTTTTGTTTTTTCACCGTGACGGGGTGTGCTAGAGTAGAAGAGTATTGTTTTATGGGGGAGACGGCAGTCGGGTAAACGCGGTCGCGGGATTTACCGTGGGCTCTTTTTTGTTTTTCCAGGGTGCGCTCATGCGAATTGGAATCAGCATCAAGTGGACGCTAAGCTGCGTTCTCATCGTGATACTTGTCGTTTGCGTCTATGCGGTTTTTATGATTCGGGATACGCAGGAGAGCGTGGCCAGCGAGACGGAGCGTATTCAGCGCATACAGAATGAGGCGCTTGATCAGCTTGGCGCGCAGACGACGAAGACGGTGAGCCTTCCGGCATCGAGTTTGATGTTCGACAACGATCTGGCGGGTCTGAGCGGACTTCTGGCGCCGATTGTGAGTGACAAGAGCGCCAAAGAGCAGAGCTATTCGGCGATTTATGCGACGATTGTCGCTCCGGATGGCCGAGTCTGGGTCACGGTGGTGAGTCCCGAAATCGACAAGCTGGTGATGGACGGGACGACGTATTATCTTCGCGATGGCGAGGCGGGTGAGGCGCGTCGTGTCGAAGATTCGTTTTTGGCCACATTCCGCACGGCATTTAAGGATGCGGATTTTCTTTCGGAGGATGCGCAACGAGGCGTGGTGGTCGATGGTCACGAGGAATCGATGCGCGTGCGTCAGTATGCGGTGCCCATTCGTCCGAAGTCGTCCGGTGATGGGGATGAGGCTTTGGGTCAGGCTCAGGGGTACCTTATCGTCGGGTATTCGATCGAAGGTCTTGAGGAGGAAATCGCGACGATTCGCAAGCAGGGCGAGATCCGTCAGAGCGAGTCCATGGATCGCGCGCTGTGGCTGGCCATTTTTGCCGTGGTGGTGGGGTTGGTTATCGCCGGTATTCAGGCGTTTTTTGTGACGCGAAATATTAAGAAATTGTCCAGGGTGGCGAGTCAGATTGCGAGCGGCGATCTTTCGGTGCGCAGCAGCGTGAAGTCGCGCGACGAAATTGGTCAGCTTGGGGATCAGTTCAATACGATGGCCGATCGCGTTCAGGCGCTCATGCTTGAGACCGAGCAGAAGGCGATGCTCGAAAAGGAAGTCGACATCGCGCGTTCGATTCAGACGACGCTTTTGCCTGCGGGGGGGTATGCCGAGTGCGGCCCCGTTTCTCTGTACGGATTTTTCCAGCCGGCCAGCGTCTGCGGTGGCGATTTCTGGAGTTATAACCGTCTTCCCGACGGGTCGTCGTTGTTGACCATTGGCGATGTGACCGGCCATGGCGTGCCGTCGGCCATGATTACGGCGTGTGCCAAGAGCGCGCTGGACACGTTGCTCAACGTGTCCAGCGCCCAGAGTTTTGATCTGAGTCAAATCGTGTCGAGTCTCAATGCGGCGATATGTCAGACTGCCAAGCGCACGCTTTTCATGACGTTTCAGGCGATCCGGGTGAGTGCCGACGGCCGTCGAGCCGAGATGGTCAATGCGGGACATAATTTTCCGCTCATCATTCGTGGCGGAGAGGTACGCGGTCTGGTGGTGCGTGGCGAGCGCCTTGGGGATAACCCCAAGGCCCAGTATGAGACGATTCGTACGGATTTGCAGCACGGCGATATGTTTCTCTTTTACACCGACGGTTTGACGGAATATCTCAATGAGTCCGGGGTGGAGTATGGCGAGAAACGTCTTCGCAAGGTCATTGCCCCGCTTGGTCAGGGGGACGTGACGTCTGCCATGCAGAATTTGTGGCGAGATTTTAGCGAGTTCTGTGGCAATGCGCCTCAGGGCGACGACATCACACTTCTTTTTGCGCGCATTTCCTGATGAATTGTGGAATTGTTTTGTGTGCCGGCTTTGGAACGCGCCTCAGGCCTGTGACGGAGGTCATCCCCAAGCCGGCGGTGCCGTTTTTGGGACATCCGATGGTGTGGTATGCCCTGCGCTCCATGAAGGATGCCGGGATATCTGTGATACTTGCGAATGTCCACCATTTGCCCGATCGAATGTCGTCCTGTTTGCGCGCGAGTTGTATGGCGCTTGGGCTCGGGGAGCCTCGGATTTATGTCGAGTCGGGTGATATTCTTGGGACGGCGGGCGGTTCGCGCGCGTGTCTTTCTATGGCAGATGGTGCGTCGCGTTTTGTGATTTATCACGGGGATGTGTTGTGTGGCGCGGATCTCGGTGCGGCGCTTGAATCGCATGTCGCTTCTGGGGCTTCGGTGTCGCTTGTCGTTGCACCGAGACCTCCGGGGTGTTCCCTTGGCATGGTTGGTCTGTGTGACGGGCAGATCGTGCGCATTCGCGACTGGGTGACCAGAGGCTATGCGTCTCGGGATTGGGATCCCGTGTGTTTTACGGGGATTCATATTGTCGAAAGGCACATTTTGGAGTCCGTTCCGCCTTTGGGGTATTCTTGTCTTGTGACGCAGGTGTATCCCCGTTTGATGTCGGAGGGGCGTCCGATTCATGCGTGCCTGACGGATCGTTATTTTGCCGATATCGGCACACCGCAGACGTATTTTGACGCTCAGGACTGGGTGGTACGTCATCCGGAGGTTTTACCCGATGCCAACGTGTCACGGGCAGTCTCGTCGTGGAGTGAGTTTTTGAATACCTCCGGAGAAACTTGAGTTTTGGTGGGAGGGGGGCGCGGCGTATTTTGCCAAGGGGGCATGGGCCCCTTGGCAAAATAGCCGCGTTGGGGGGACACTTCCCCCCCCCCAAAAAAACATCCAAAAGAAGGGCAAAAAGCCTTAAATATCGCCGGAATGGCGCGAAATATGGGGTCATGCGCGAGGACGGCAGATGCGGGGCAGGGGGGCGAATTTTGGCGTGGGATGCGGGTTGATTTTTGAGTGGAAAGCGTACAAACTAATGCAATTTATGGTTGGGGGCATTTTGTATAGTGAGGTGAAAAGATGGACACACGAGACAAGACGCAGACAAGCGAGAAAGAGACTTATGAAACGCCCAAGATCGAGTATCTTGGGGTTTTGAGCGCGTTGATTCAGGGGAGTTCGGGGAGCGTTCGAGACGCATTTCCGCAACCCGGGACGCGAGCTTAGGTTTTGTGAGACGCTCGGAACCGCAATGTTTCGGGCGTTTTTTGTGGGGTATGCATGGGATCGACTTCCCGGACGGAGAGGGCTGTTGCGGAGTCAGGGGGTGGGGGGCTTTGGCGGCTTGTGCGTCGGTCCGGTCTGGGCCCTGCGGGCTTTGGGATTTTGGGAGCGCTGGCAGAACTCGCCGGTCCGTGGTGTCTCGTTCAGGCGATTGACCTTGGAATTGCGGCGCGGGATTGGGTGGCGCTGTCGGTGTGGCTTGGGGGGATGGCGCTGGCGTATATTCTGGCGGGTGTTCTGCGTTATGTCGGGCGTTGTCGCATTTTGAAGATTGGGCTTGATCTTGAGCGTCGGTGCATGAACCGGCTTTTTGGTTGCGTGATGCATGCGGACATCCGTGCGTTGCCCGAAACCATGCAGGGCGAGTACATGGGTCAGATTTTGCTGGCGGCGAGCAACGAACGTGCGTTTGTGGAGATGATGTATGCGCAAGGCGTACCGTTGGCGACGACGGCGGTGGGCAGTTTTGCGGTGCTTCTGACGCTGTCTTGGCCTCTTGCGGTTGTGTGTCTCGGGTGTTTTCCGTTTGCGGCGTTGTTGTGGCGGTGGATGCGGCGTCAGATAAGGCCGGCCGCCCGTTGCGAATACGAAAGTCGCGAAGGGGTGTATCGGATCATTGCCGAAGTGTTTGGGGCGCTGGTCCCGATTCGTGCGCTGCGTCGGGAGGATAAATTTTGCCGACGTTTTGAGGAGCAATCGTCGTGGTGCCAGGAGACTGGGTATGCGCTTGGTCGAAAGATGGCGATTCAGGGGCCGTTTTTTGATTTTCTTCAGGCGACGGTGCTTGTGGCGGTATTTGGGGTTGGTGGGATTGAGGTCATGTCCGGTGACGCCTCTGTCGGCGTTCTTCTTGGGTTTCAGGTGTATCTGGCGCGTCTTTTTGGACTGATGCGGTCGGGGACGGGATTGTTTGGGGCCTATCAGCATTTTATTGAGGGGAGCGCCCGGGCGCGCGACATCGAGCGTTTGCCTCAGGCGGAGGGCGGGACGTTTGGTGTGTGTGTGTGGCCTGAGGTGTTGCGCATTGATCACCTGACGTTTTCGTTTGGCGCACGCGTCGTGTGGGACGATTTTTCGTTGGTGCTCCGCGAGGGGGAAAAGCACGCGATTTTGTTGCCATCGGGTCGCGGCAAAACGACGCTTGCGCGCTGTATTCTTGGACTTTATCCCGTTTCTCGCGGGACGGTGTCGTTGCCGTCGGGAACGCCGGATGGGGTTGGTTTTGTGCCCCAGGAAAACGCGTTGTTTGACGGAACGCTTTATGACAACGTGTCGATCATGTGCGAAGACTTGGATCAGGCGTCGTATAAGAGGCTTTTGACGGTGTGTGGACTCGAAGGTGTGGCCGGACGCCTTGGGGATCAGGCTTTGGGAGAAAGGGGAGGGAAACTGAGCGGAGGGGAGCAACGCCGCGTCATGCTGGCACGGGCGCTGGCCAATTCGCCGAGGCTTCTCATCATCGACCAGATGGCCAGCGAACTCGAGCCGGAGTTGTGCAGAACCATTTTTGAACGCATCCAGTCCTGTTTCCCAAGCATGGCCATTCTGTACTTGGGGCATCGTCTCCCGGAGTGGGGGTGATGTTTTTTGTGGGGGGACGAAGTCCCCCCACGCCCCCCGAAATGCGAAAAGGGCACA
>CAMCLY010000101.1 GCA_945875805.1 uncultured Myxococcales bacterium
GTCGAATTTTCAGTTTTTTGTTCCGGAAGGACAAAACATTTGTCCCCCTCTCCTGATGGGAGAGGGGGCGAGGGGGTGAGGTCGGTTTGGATGGAGGATTTTTGTTTTTGGACTGGCTTTTTGTGGGTTTTGGTGGAGGTTTTTGTATTATCGTCGAATTTTCAGTTTTTTGTTCCGGAAGGACAAAACATTTGTCCCCCTCTCCTGATGGGAGAGGGGGCGAGGGGGTGAGGTCGAGGGGGTAGGCGCGTATTTGCCCGGAGGGCAAATAGCGACGTAGGGGGAGACTTCCCCCACCAGAGGCAGGAAATAGGGGAATAGAAACGCTATGATTTTGAGAATTTTTCTTTAAAGCGAGCGAAGAGGCCCTTATTTTCCTCGACGGGGTGTTGTTGTTTTTCGAGTTGCATGGCGAGGTAACGGAGGCATCGTTGTGTGTCGAGGTCTCCGGGGTCAATTTTGGCGGCATTCTGCATCATTTGGTTTGCGGCGTTGAAGTCGCATGCGGCGATGTACATTTTGCCGAGGAAGTAGAACGGGGCGAAGAGATCCTTTTTTGAGTGTGGTGTTTTGGATTCATCGAAGCGCATGTCGGATATAATATTTTTGATGGTTTCGATGGATTTGGCTTGAGTTGAGGGATCGACGAGGAACTGTGCGTAGGCTTCGTACACCTTATAGATCGGGTTTTCGGGGTCTCCTTCGATGGCCCATTGTATGGCGGTGAGGGCATCCTGTGAGAGTCCGAGGGTGATTTTTTTTTGAGCGGTGGCGAAGTGTTGTTGCGGGGTGGCGTTTGGCGAGGCCCAGGGCTGGGAGGAAGTTCTTTGTCGGAGGTTTTGTGTGGGTTTGGAAGCGTCGGAGGATTGTGCGGCAAAAGAGACGCTTGGAGAGCCTGGCTGTTTGCATGGGGGGGCGTTTGTGGAGGCGGCCTCCATATTGATTTGAGCACTTCGTCTTGCCATGACGTCGCTCATTTTGAGGATTTTTGGTTGGGGAATGGCGGGGTTAGGCGCGTGGGGTTCGGCGTGAGAAGAGGGTCGGATGGGGAGATGTGGTCTTGGAATGGCAGCCTGTCTTCCCTCGCTGGCTTCGAGGGATTTGAGTTCGTCGGAAATGACGTGGAGTTTTTCGTTATCGACGAGCGCGGCGGAAGCGAGAGTGTTGATACGGCCTCTTCCGGCACCGATTCTTGGGCTGACATCGGGAACAGCGCTGGCGTCGTTTTCGGATATTTTTTTTCGGAATTGTTTGTTGCTGAAGGAAGAGGTGTTCATCCGTTCGGATTTTGAGAGTTTCGTGTAGGTGGCATTCATGAGCATGAGCAACTCGTTGGCGAGTTTGATGCACAAAGAATCGTTGTATCGTACGAAACGGTCGGCGTGGTATCGGTTTATCCATGCGTAGTAGGCGGTATCGAGGGCTTTGATGCCGCATCCTGGTTTGAGTCCGAGCATGGCGTATCCGGATTGTTTTGAGAAATCGTCTCGGATTTTGGTGAGGTTTTCTCGAATTTCTTGGATTTGAGAGAGGTTTGCGTTTGAGACGTCTTCGAGTTCGGCGGCCATGAGTTCTTCGCGATGTGTGGGTCTTTCAGGGGCGGCGTCGTAGTCGATGACGATGGTATTTTGTGAAGGCGATTTGAGGAAAACGATGTCGTCGCAGAGCCATGCGAGGTAGATATCTCTTGAGATGACGTCCATGGCGACGCCTGATTTCATCATGATTTCAGAGAAACGCGTGTTTCCGTCGCATTTTTCCCACCATTTTCCGGTGTTTGACGCATGGTTTGAGGGGTTGAACGTGGAGGTGAGGACGATATAGCTGTTGAACTCGTGTTCGAGAGCCTGCAGGAGTGGATTGAGGGGCAATTGTTGCTGTGCGGCCGTCTGGAAGAGGAGTTTCAGGTCGATGGGCTGGGCGTTTGCGGAGAGCATTTTGCTGGAATCGAAGGCGTAATCGCCCGAAGTCCATCCCAGGGCGCTTAGGATGAGTGCGGGGGCCGAAGTGGCGAATGGGCTTCCCTGTCTGAAATCGATTCTGAGCGAACGGGTGTCATTTTGAATGGTGAGTGTTCCCGTGAGCTTGAGCCGCACGATGGTCTGCATGATACGGATGATGTTTCCGAATTCGATGTTTCCGTTCTGGACGTCCTTTGGCGTTCTTTTGATGTGGATTGGCGGGGTATTTTGTGTGTGTTGGGGTTGAGGTGTGGAGGCTGGTGCCGGGTTGACGTGGTTGTTGGCGTCGATGGCGCCGTCGCCGGATCTGGCCTCATTGAGGGCGTCTGAAATGGAGGAAATGCCCGAAATGCTTGAGACGCTGGAGAGTTCGGTAAAGGCGTCCAAGAGATTGTCATCGGGTCTTCCAGAGCCCATGCCCTGTTTTCGGAAGTTTGGTGAAGAAGCGGGTTCGTTGGAAGGGGAGCGGTCGATTTTTTTGAGTCCGAGTGGGATGGAGGAGACGGGGCCGAAGCTTCCGGTGAGCGCGCTTGGTTGAGGGATGATATTTTCTGAGCTGTGTGAGCGGTTTGCGCCGGCGATGCTGGAGAGGGAGCTGATGGCGTTTGCAATGCTGGAGTCGTTTTCGTAACGTCGAGCGTTTGCGGAAGCTGAGAACGTGCTGTTGCTGAACTTGGGATTATCGAAAAAGAGATTTGGCGCGCATGTCCTCAATTGGAGGAGGAATTGTGCGGGATCTCCTTGGAATGAAATGATTTTGAACTGTGGGTAGATATCGGGGATGAGGTTTGCGGCCTGAAACGAGACGTCGCAGAAGAGTGCCGGAGTGCCGAAATATCGGATTTCGCTGGCGATACCCCATAGTGTGATGGGTGTGTGAGGGTCTTCGACGAGGGCACCCATGACGATGATGTACGCGTAATTCCTCAATTTTTCGGGATTGACATGTTTCCAGGCGTCTTGGAATTCGATGTCGCATCCGATTTGTCGCGAGAGAATTTCTTTTAATTCGGTTGTCACAACGGCGAGCAGTTTCACGCTGGGCCTCCCAAAGACTAGAGCTTGTCGATATCTCCCTGAATGTCGTGAGCGGCGGACGGGGATAGGGTTTTTGACTGGGTGAGGAATTGAATGAGATTTGCCTTGGCCTCGGTCTTTCGTCCCATATCCCGGTATAGGTACCCGAGTCGTTCATAGATTTCAGCAGGTTCGCGGATACCGATGATACCGGAATCGCTACGTTCTCCGAATCCTTTTTCTTTGGCTTTTTCGAGTGCCTCTAGGGCATCGTTTCTTTTTCCGATTTTGAGCAGGGCGAGTCCTTTGGTGAAGAGGGCTCTTGCATCGATGTCTTCAGGGACGAGCGTTTCGAGGATCTGAATTTGTGCGAGGCACTTGTTGAGCTGTTCGCTTTCGTAGAGGAAGACGGCGTATCCTTCGTAATAAGTGGCGTTTTTGGGGTCTAGCTGAATGGCCTTGTTGAAATCGTCGTTGGCCTCGGATCGGCGGTTGATGAGTTTTCTCTGTGTGGCTCTGTAGAAGTATGCCATGGCGGCTTCGGTGTGATCTTCCTGGGATGGGGACTGGAGTTCTTCGTATTTGTCGATGACCGAGGTGAAGACTTGCAGGGCTTCGGATGACTGTGCGAGCTTGATGAGTGAGATTCCGTTCCAGACGGCGTAGAGGAATTTGTTGGGATTTTGTGTGGCGGCGTCGTTAAATTCGGTGATGGCGGCGTCGAACTGTCCGGCATCGTAGAGGCATCTTCCTTTGTAGTAGTGTGCCATGGGCATGTTGACGTCGAGTTCGATGGCGTGTTCGAAATAGGGGATGGCGGAGTCGCACCGATTCTTTTTGTAGAAGAGCTCGCCGACGTAGAACTGGAAGTCCGGATTTGTGTTTTGCGAGGAGATGAGTGTGAGCATTCGTTCGAGGGCGGCATTGATGTCGCCGAGGTTTTCGGTGAGTTTTGCGACGGCGTAATCGTGTTCAGGTTTGAGGGCTTTTCTCATGGCGAGTCGTCTGATGCAATTTTCGGCCATGGGCAGATTTTTCATGCCGATGGCCAGTTGTAGTCTGACCACGAGAAGTTCGGTGAATTCCGGGTGTAGGGTGTACGCTTCTTCGACGAGATCGAGGGCTTTTTGACGTTCCCCGATGTAGTCGAGTGCGACGGCCAGCGTGACGGTGTCCAGAGGCTGACTGATGTGGCTGGCGGCGTCGATGATGTCGAGGCGAGCCTGTTTTTTTTGCGATTCGGAGCCTGTTTGGTAGTGGATGAGATGTCTTAGGAAAGCGCCGTACCAGATGCGTGGGTTTCCGCGTTCGATTTCGTCGATGGCCTTGATGGCGGCGTCGAAGTTTCCAGCGGCGTAGTTTGTGATGGCGCTGATGTGCCAGAGGGCCGGGTCTTCGGAGGCTTCCATTTCAGCGGGGCTGAGCATTGCGGTGATGCTTTCGAGGGTCACGGGGTCGATTTTTATGTCGGGTCTGGCAATGCGTATGATGCCTTGATCGCTCAGGGCGGCGTGAGCATAAGCCTGTCTGAGCGTGAGATTTTGCTTGTCGTTTTCGAGGGCGGTTTGGAACGCGGTGCGGCATCTGGAGAGGATTTGAGTACGTTGGCAGGCTTTATTGGCGGCCAGCATCATGCGCGGACTTTTGGCGTGTTTTTTGACAAATTCGTTGATGAAGGTTTGAAATTCTTCTGGCGAATAGGTGGCCCCGGCCATGAGTGCTTGTGCCTGTTCATAGTCTTCGATTTCGCGGGGTGTTTTGGAATCCATGTTTTTGATGGCGTCGAGGATATCGGAGGCTTCTTGGAGGCGATCCATGGCCATCAGTGCCGAGAATTCGAGTTGCGCGAGCGCGGGGGAGTGTGGGGCTTTGTCTTTGTGGGTATTTTTGAGGAGTGCAATGGCGTCGGTGTGTCGTCCCATGTTGATGAGCGTACTGGCTTTGAGCCATGGGATGATCATCCAGGTGTCGAGTGTTTTGGCCTTGCTGAGGAGGTCGAGAATGTGTTGTCCGGAGGATTGCACCTGTGAGAAGGACTGTGCATCGAGGTGCCATGATGAGAACTGGGTGGCCGCCTGGACGAGGTGTTTGATGGCGGAGAGTTCCGGTGTATCGTCAAAACTGACGTCGAATTTTGAGGCCATGTCGGCGTCGTTTCTGAAGGTTCCCCAGCTGTAGAGACCGAGCGCGCACCATCCATTTTGGCATGAAGTGGCGATTTGCTTTGCCGAATTGTCGAGCATATCGAGGTCGTTTGAAAAGAGCTCGGGGTGATGGATCGAACCGAGGACGACATTGAGGAGAATTTTTCCCTGAAGGTCGTGTCTTTCGGAGGCGGAGAGGGATTCCTGTTTGAGCTGTTCGAGAACTTCCTTGTAGAACTTTTGGTATGCGAGGCTTTGATCGAGGGTGACGAGGGTCCATTGGACGTCGTGCTTGACGGGCGTGTGCTGTGAGAGGTCATTTTCGGGGCTTGGTGATTCGTCAAACATGAAGTTTGCGATACCGAGTCCACATAGGATGACGCCTACGACGGCAATGAGTGCGAAAATGAGGCGTTTCTTCTTTTTGGAGGAATCGGCTTTTTTGGGGGGCTTGGGTGAGGAGATGATGGAACGGGAGGCGGCGTCGGATTCCCGAATGGATTGGATGTCAAAGGTGACTTCCTGATCGGTTTCTTCCTGAGCGGCTTTGGGTTGAGCGGTGTGCGCGTCGGGCAGGTTTGTCTCTTGCGGTGCAGAGTCTTTGCTCTGCGCGCATGGCGCATGGGATTCGACGGCATTTGGTGTGTCGGTCGCGGCCTTGTCTTTGACGTCTGCCGTGGTTTTGGTGGGCGCTGTAAGTCTTGGAACGGCAGGCGTTTGGGGTTCGTCGGGCGGTGTGGTGAACAGGCCGAGAATGTCGGGACCTGTTGCCGCGGTCGGCGTGGTGGGGGCGGGAGTTTCATGTGTGCGAGCGATGTTGTCCATGATGCTCAGAGGATCGTCGGCCAGCGGCAGTCCGGAGTCATTGTCGAAATCATGGGATTCGTTAAAGGCGCCTGTGGGGGCTTTTCGATCGAGTTTCAGGACGGGATGAGGGCCGTTATCCCCGAGTTTGAGCTTTGGAATGCCGAGGGTTGAATCTTCGTAAGGAGAGGCGGCCGCAGGTTTGGCTGGGGCTTTGGGGCTGACAAGGGGATCCAGGATGTTTTCCTGTTCGTCGTTGTCGAAAGCGGTGAGGGCGGTCAGCGCGATGGTTTTTCGGTGTCTGGATGCGTTTGAATCGGACGCCGTGGGGGATTTGGGAGTGGGCAGACTTTCCTGTGGGGTTGGCGCTACAGGGAGTGGACTGCCTGGAGTGAGGTGGCGTGAAAGAAAACCGTCGATGGTCAAGGGTTTGGTGCGCTTTGGAGCGTCGGATCCCATTTTGAGAGAGGGCAGTCCGTCGTTTGGGTTTGCCTTGAGAGAGGGCAGACCGTCGTTTGGGTTTGCCTTGAGAGAGGGCAGTCCGTCGTTTGGGTTTGCCTTGAGAGAGGGCAGACCGTCGTTTGGGTTTGCCTTGAGAGAGGGCAGTCCGTCGTTTGGGTTTGCCTTGAGAGAGGGTAACGCAAACGTGTCGGGAAAATCCAAGGTGGGGGTTGTGTTCGGACTCGTTTGTGTTGGGCTGGCACTGGCTTCCTTGAACACGTCTGCAAGTGCGTCGTCATCGAGCGAAAAGTTGAACTCCATATTGTCTAAGAGGGAATTATTTTCGGACAGGGAGTCGGTGTGATCAATGTCGAAAGGATTGTTCTGGGAAGAAACGTCGTACTTATCTGCCATATTGTTCGGTCCGCATTGTCAGATGGGGCATGAGTTTTTGCACGGTACGGGGTGTACGGTGCCGGAAGCTGCAACAAAGCCGCATAATATACTTCATCGTGCGAAAATTAACAACTTACGCCATGTTTTGCGCTGTCATCATGCGGTGGGGAGGGTTGGGGGGCTGTCTTGGGGGATCCTCTCTGTGATTAGGGTGGTTTTGGGGTGTTGAGTTGGCGGTTTTGGGAATATTGAGGTGTCTGGAGGCATGGGGGTGCGTGTGAAGCGGGAGGGGGTCGCGGCGTATGCGCGCAAGGCCGGAGGCCTGAGCACATAGACGCGCAGGGGGAGGCTTCCCCCACCCCCCAAAAAATAAGGCATGGATGTGTGTGGTCGCTAAATTTTTTTAAGGTCGAACAGGGTGATGGCGCGCAAGGACGCGTCGGGGGGGAGTTTTTGGGCGATGGCGGGGAAGTTGGCGGTATGGTGTCCGTCGTCGTCGGATTCGGGGAGGAGAAACGGGGCGGTTTCGGGAAGGAGAATGGGGGGATGTTTGGACAGCACGGCGGAACCGATGGAGAACAGGAACCCGCGTGCGAGGGCCCACTTCTGGATTTGCGGGCTGGCGCGGAATCCGTGAAAGACGACGCGGTCGCGTTCGGTGAGGTGTGACAGAAGGTGAAACGACTTGAAGATGTGTATGATTATAATTCTATGATGTTCACGGGCGAGCGTGCATTGTTCTTTAAATATTGATAGTTGTTGTTCGATGTTTGGTTTTGAGGCATCAAGTCCGCATTCGGAGATGGCGCGAATGTCGGGGCGGTTGTCGAGGTGTTTTTGGAGGGCGTCGAGTGCGGCCGAGAGGGCGTGCGGCGGGAGGCTTGCGGCGGCCCACGGGTGAATGCCGAGGGCTGGGAACACGTCGTGGTGTCGATCGGCGAGGGCGAGTATTTTGGGCCAGTCATCGGGGGAGGCGCTGGCGGCGATGATGGCGGAGGTGCCCTGTTTTCGTCTGAACTGGAGGTACGCGTCCGGGTCCGTCATGCTGGCGGGGTGTGCGTGGACGTCACAGAGAGGTTGTGGCGAAGAAATGTCGTTGGAAGAAATGTCGTTGGTGGGAGGCTGGGTTTGTTGCATAGTATTTTGAGGTGGAAACCTTCACGTTCGGGAAGGGCGTGGTATTTTGCAGGAAGGAGTGTGTCATGGGTGAGTTTGTGGTGAAATTTTTGTCGTGTGTGGGCGGGGGGCCGCATGAACGGGTGGTGGAAGCGTTGCGGAATCTTGGAGAGGATGCCGGAACGCATGAGATTTTGTCGGCGGAGGGGTGGCGGAGGTGTTTTGGGCGTGGGAAACTGGGGCGTTTGGTGGCACGCGGCCTTGGTTTTGGAGTATTTCCGGTGTTGGCGCTGGGTCATGCGTTGAAACAGTCGTGTGTTGGTGTGTCGGGGAGGCCGCTGAGCCGTCCGATGCTCGTGGCGACGACGAATCCGTTTTTTTTGCCGCACGTTTTGGTGGCGACGCGCCGGTTTCATCGTTGCGGGGTGGTGGCGTTGCTTTATGACATGTATCCGGACGCGCTTGAAGCGGCGGGTATAGAACATGGGTGGTTGTCACGCGTGATGACGCGGGCGAATCGCTGGCTAGTGTCCCATGCGGACGGGGTGGTGTATCTGGGGGAGGTTCAGAGGGCGAATGCGGAGAAAAGGTATGGGGTGGGTGGGCGTACGCGTCTGATTCCGACTGGGGGGAGCCGTTCAGAGTTTGAGTCGGCGCCTGCGTCGCTCGATCCGTCGCTTGTGTCGTGGATGTCGGGGCGTTGTGTTTTTTCGTATGTGGGCAACATGGGGGTGATGCACGACGTGGCGACGATGGAACGGGCAATTCCCGAGTATCTGGACGGTCTGGACGCGTCGTCGCGTGGGCGCGTGGGCTTTGTGTTTGCCGCGACGGGGCCCGGGGTGTCGCGTTTGCAGAAGGCGTTTGGGGATCGGTATTCTGACAGCGTTCGCTTTGTGGGGCCTCTTTTGGATGGGCCGTGGGCGGACTTGCTGCGCCGGACGGATGTGGCGCTGGCCAGTCTGACGCCGCAGGCGTGCGCGACGAGCATTCCGAGCAAGATTCAGAGTGCGTTGCTGGCGGGGTGCATTCCCCTCGTGGTGGCGCCGGCGGGGGCGGATATTGCCCGTCTGGTGCGGGGTGAGGAACTCGTGTCGCGTCGGTGCGGACTCGTCGTGGAACCTGGGGATGTGCGCGGTCTTGTCGGGGCGTTTGAACGTCTGAGCCGTGCGGAAAATCGCGCGGATTATGCAGAGGGCGTCGAATCGGCGTCGTTGGTGCTGGACGTGGGGCATCTGTCCCGGACATGGCGTGCATTTTTGTCGGAGTGTTCGGAAACGGCACCGATGCCGTGGGCCTTGCTCGGATACCGTGCGGCAAAGCGCACGTTTGATGTGGCGGCCTCCTTTGCCGGTCTTGTGTGTTGTGCCCCGATTCTTGCCGTGACGGCGATTGGCGTTCGTTTTCGGCTTGGCTCGCCGGTTTTTTTCAGGCAGCAACGTCCCGGTCTGAATGGCAGACCCTTTGAATTGATCAAGTTCCGGACGATGAAAAATGCCGAAGGCCCCATTGACGCGTCCCGCGACGGGGAACGCCTGACCCCGTTCGGGCGTACGCTCAGGGCGCTTTCCCTCGACGAGCTTCCGACGCTTTTTAACGTACTCAAAGGGGATATGAGCCTCGTGGGGCCCAGGCCGCTTTTGATGTCGTATCTCGAGCGCTATGACGAAACGCAGGCGCAGCGGATGTGGGTCAAACCCGGCGTGACCGGCCATGCGCAGGTCCATGGGCGCAATGCATTGAGTTGGAAGGAGAAATTTGCGCTTGACGTGTGGTATGTCCACCATGCCTCATGTGCGCTGGATCTCAAGATAGTGTTGCAGACGATTTTTGCCGTGTTAAAGCGCAGCGGCATACAGCATGCGAATTCTGCGACGATGCCCGAGTTTATGGGGAATGCGGAAAGGCCCTCGCGTGTTGGTGAGACGTCTTCGGAAACTTGTTTGGAAATGCGTCAGGAGGCTTAAACCGCCTGTGCCCGGCGCTTTTGGTGGTGTGTGTGTGGGGGGGGGGGGAAGTGTCCCCCTGCGCGTCTATGTGCTCAGGCCTCTGGCCTTGCGCGCATACGCCGCGACCCCCTCCGCAATACCCGTGTCTGAAGTTTTTGGGAGGCGTGTTTCGCGTGCATGGGTTTGGGGGATGCCTTTAGTGACGGGATTTTTTGGGATTGTGGGATGATGTTTAACGTACTTCTTTCGTGTGCCGGTCGCCGGGTGGAACTTTTGAGGATATGGCAGCGCACGCTGTTGGAGCTTGGTGCCCGGGACATGATTCTTGGTGAGGTGCTGGCGACGGATGCGCAGCCGTTTGCGCCGGCATTTATATTGGCAGATCGATGCGAGATCGTACCGCGCGCGACTTCCCCAGACTTTGTGCCCCGCATGTTGGAGCTTTGTCGGCAACATGAGATTCGCGCGGTCATCCCCACCATCGATACGGAGTTGCTGGTTCTGTCCGAGGCACGGGATGATTTTGAACGCATAGGCACACAGGTGTTGGTGTCGGATCCGGAGACGATTCGCCTGTCGGCCGACAAGCGCCTTACCCACGCGTGGTTTGTCGAACACGGGTTTCCGACGTTTCGTCAGTGTTCGCCCCGGGATGCCTTGTCCGATTCAGATTGGCCTTATCCGTGTATCGCGAAACCGGCGTCAGGATCGCGTTCGGTTGGGGTGGAACGGATAGCGTCGCGCGAAGCGCTCGAATTGCGCATCCGTAACGGTCAGAGCGACGATGTGGTGGAATCCCTTGGGCACGGCGTCGAGGTGACGGCGGATGCGTATGTGTCCCTGAAGACGGGAAAATGTTTGTGCGTCGTTCCGCGTCGCCGTCTCGAAGTGCGCGATGGCGAGGTGTCCAAGGGCAAAACCATAGAAGCGCCCGAGATCGAAGCGCTCGTCCGGCGCGTGGTCGAGGCCCTTCCCGGTGCGCGCGGCGTGCTATGCGTTCAGATGTTCTGGGATCCCGAGTCGCGCGAGATTTCATTGATGGAGATTAACCCGCGATTTGGAGGCGGCTATCCCCTGACGGATGCAAGCGGCGCCCGGTTTACCGACTGGATCGTCCGTGAACTGTCGGGACAGTCCGTCGAGGAATGCCACGCATGGACGCGCAATCTCGTGATGCTCCGTTACGACAAGTCCGTGTTCATCCAGGGATTATTTTTTTTTGTGGGGGGACAAAGTCCCCCCACGC
>CAMCLY010000102.1 GCA_945875805.1 uncultured Myxococcales bacterium
GCCCCCGCATCCGTCCTCGCCGCACGTCCGCCCCTCGCATTGCGGCACACAGCCCTGCGCGTTGGCACAGCGTCCTTCCTGGCACGTCAGCCCCTCCGCGCACGTACCGCATACGCCCCCGCATCCGTCCTCGCCGCACGTCCGCCCCTCGCATTGCGGCACACAGCCCGGTTCCTCGACCGGCGTACACCATCCGGCTCTGCACACCGACGTCGCGTCACACGCCCCGCACGAACCCCCGCACCCGTCCGGACCGCAATTCGCCGCTTCGCACCGAGGTATGCACCCGTCCGAATCTTCGCCACATCCCGCCGCAGAGATCGCTAAAATTCCAAAAATAGACAGTAATTTGGCCGAATATACAAACTTTGACATATCTTTTCGCATCCCTTTCCATCCATCGTGTCGCGCCCTTTGGATGGATGCACCATGGGGTCCCGCGTCGCCCGGGTTCAAAGAATAAGACGACCCAAAAGTCAACGCAGAAAGGCACTTTTTGTGTGCATGCTTTGGGCGCTCGGCTTTCGGCGGCCTTGCGGCCGCGCGATACGCCTCGCTGCCCGCGCTATGGCCTCTGGCCATACGCGCGGGCCCGCTTTGTTCGGCCATACAAAAAATCGCACCAAACCCACCAAATGCCGTGGATATTCACGGCTAGTTCCTGCCGAAACCTTTAGCCCCGGTGTGCGTGACAGATGGCAATGGCGAGTGCATCCGAAGCGTCCACGGGCCAATCGAGGCGCACGCCGAGAAGGATGCGGACCATGTCGGCGACCTGGCATTTTTCGGCGTGTCCAAACGACGTGATGCTCTGCTTGACGTCGGTTGGCGCATACTCAAACAACGGAATGCCAAACCGCGCGCAGGCGCAGATCGCCACCCCGCGCGCATGGCCGAGTTTGATGGCGGCGTCGGCGTATTTCTGATGAAAAATTCCCTCAAACGCGGCGCAGTCGGGCTGCGTGCGCTCCAGATAGGCGTCAAAAAAACGGTCGATTTTGAGCAGACGTTCGGTCAGCGGTGCGTTTCCCAGAACGAGGCGATCGGCTTCAAGATACCTCAGACGCGAACCGTCGCGTTCGATGAGACCGTATCCCAGATAACGCGAACCAGGATCGATCCCCAAAATGCGTAAAGCCATGTTTTAACGTTTCCCTCTCTCCTGGAGAGGAGGTGAAGCCTGTTCCGGCATGGAAAAACTCAAATCCCCCTCCCCTGGAGAGAGGGGGTGAGGCCTTAGCCCAATTTCTCCATGATTTCGTCGGAGATATCGGCGTTGGTGTAGACGTTCTGGACGTCGTCGTCGTCTTCGAGGATGCCGCAGAGTTTGAGGATGGAAGCGGCGGCTTTTTCGTCGACCGTGATGAGGTTTGACGCGACCTTGGCGATTTCCATGGATTCGATTTTGTATCCGGCGGCTTCGAGGGCGGCAGCGACTTTGGTGACGTCTTTGGGGTCGGTGATGATGGTGCCGTCTTCGTTGACGTCTTCGGCGCCGGCATCAAGGGCGGCCATCATGACTTCATCGGGATCGAGATTGTCCCCTTCGAGGTTGATCTGACCGAGCGTCTTGAACTGCCACGCCACGCAACCGGCCTCGCCCATCTGACCGCCGTTTTTGGCGAGCAGGGAACGGACACTCGCCACGGTGCGGTTGCGGTTGTCGGTGAGCGTTTCGATGAGAATGGCCACGCCGCCGGCGGCGTGCCCTTCGTAGGTTATCTGGTCATAATGGACTTGCTCGCCCTCGCCCGAACCGCGCTTGATCGCGCGTTCGATGTTGTCTTTGGGCATGTTGCAGGCTTTTGCTTTCTGAATGGCGAGACGCAGGGCGGAGTTGAATTCGGGATCGGCTCCGCTTTGGGCGGCAACGATGAGCTCGCGCACGACTTTCGTCCACGACTGGGAACGGGCTGCGTCTGTTTTAGCCTTCTTGTGCTTGATGGTACTCCATTTATTATGACCTGACATAAAACCTCACAGTGGGAGAAACTAACCGGTTGTCCGGGCCGGAACCGTTAAAAAGTACAAAATCCGGGAGTCGTCGGGCGAGCCCAGAAATGAGACGCGATTTTTTACACCGCCCCCCGCATGGCGACAATGTTTTTTTGTTTTCCGAGGGGCAGAAAGACGTGAATTTTCGCTTCCACTATCGATTGACGCATTATTCAACTTGAAATACGATACCTACGCCCAATTGGGCTTTTGAGGGTCACACCATGATGTGGAGATAAACATGACAGTAAAGAATCGCACAATCCAGCTCGCCGTTGGGTTGACCATCGCTGCAGTCGGATTCGCTTCGACCGCGTGTAATCAGATCGATGTCAATACCGAGGAAGGTCTGATTAAGGCTCTTGAGTCCCGGCAAAAACTCGATAAGGCTATCCCAAAAATCAGCGGCATGATTACACGACCAGATGAGATGAAACCTTATATCCCGGCGCTCATCAAGCTCTACACAGATGGCAGCATGTTCGATCGGGAAGTCATTCAGGCCCTCGCCTCCGCCGGAGACAGCTCCGCCGATGTCGCGTTTGAAAAAGCCGTTCAGTCGTCCGACTACAAGCAGATTATTCAGGCCGCTTACGGCATCCGGAGAACCCATAACGTCAACATCCAGAATAAACTCCTCGACATCTACGATGCCCAGATAAACCCAGAGGTCCAGCGCGCCATCCTCGAAACCGGCAAAGATATTAAAAATGAAGCCATGGCCAAAAAGGCTCAGGCCGTCCTGGAGGGAAACCTCGACGAAACCGCGTTCGTCCTCATTACCACGAGTTGTGACGTCCTCGCCTATCAGCAGGATCCCGCCGCCGTGAACACCCTCATGCGCGCCATCTACCACCAAACCGGTGTCGGGCGCTCCCCGGTCGAGCCTTGCACGCGCGCGCTCCTGGCCCTCAATAAGGCCGTCGCCGTACCGCCGCTCCTCGAAGCCTATCAGCTCAAAAATTCCGCGCTCAACGCCTACGTGGCCGCTCACCCAGATACCCTCACCCCAGAATCCGTGCGCAATAACTCCGCCAACGCACTCGCCCTCTTCCGAGCCGAAGAAGCCATCGAGCCCATGCTCGATTACTTAGGCGATACACACACCATCCCAGTCCCGGGCACACTGGCGCTCAAACCCAATGGCGACCCCGCATGGAACGGTTGGGGAACCCTCGTCGGAACCTCTTCCCAGTCCACCATGTTCGCCCTCAACGACATCGGTATCCGAAATAACGAACGCGCAAAAACAATTCTCGTCGACATCTTCAATTGGACCGACGCCTACCAGGCAAAATTTAAAAATGCCGTCAAACAGACCGGTGTCACCCTTATCGAGGTCTCGCAACGCGTCAACGCCTTCAAACTCTTGCGCGAAAATGAACTCATCTCCTCCACCGAAACCGTCGATATGATCAATTCTCTCAAGGGGGAGGAATTCCTCGACGAAAGAACAAACAGACCCTATGCCCGCGCCGCCATCGGTACCGATATGGTCACTTACGCCGCCATCACCTCAAAACCCGGTGAAACCGATTCCGTATGGACCGCATTCAATGCCCTGAAGGCCGCAGAGTTTAATGTCCCGGAACCCGAAGGGCCAGACGCCATCAAACTTCAAAATGTCAACGACGGCGTCTCCGAGCGTATCGCAAAAACAAAGGCCACCTTCGAACTCGCCGACCGATGCAAGGCCGATTACACATGCTACGCCCAAACCCTCCAGGACGGAGCAAATAATAAAGATTTCACCGAATACGAACGCATCAAGTGCATCTATGAACTCGGATTCTCCGGAGACCACAAATACTTCGAGACCATCTGCAAGCAGTTCGCTAACCTCGACGTCTTCGGTCAGATCTACGCCACTCAGGCACTCGCAAGACTCGGCAGCAACGCCGATGTCGAAACCATCGAAGCGCTGAACAAAGAACTCTCCCGAAATATGAACCAGACAAACTACTCCGCCGCAAAGCGGAACCTCGAAGGCCTTGTCACCACGCTCAAAAATAAATAATTCACCCCAGACACGCCTTCCCTAAATCATAAAGACCGGAATCGAATCCGCCCAAATGACGAATCCGATTCCGGTCTTTTTTTTTATCCACCCAACGCGGTACAATACCCACCCCGTATGCGTTACCCACCCCGTGTGCGTTCCGCCGGAGTGCAACGAGGCTTCTGCCCGGCACACGCGCGTTTTGTCCCATTCTCCCGAGGTTCGAGAACGATGAATGCTCCTGTCGCACCCAAAATTCCTCAAAACCCCATGACCTCACATCTCGAACTCGAGTTGGCCTGGCTCAAGGCGCTCATACAGGTCCGCATTCGCGAAATGCAGGCAATCGGACTTCTGCCGGGTGCTGAGGATCTGCGCCCAGGCACCGTGATTTACGCTCAGGAAGTCGAGGCACGCCTCCATGAACAGGACGACATTGCGCGCGACCCCACGTTCCCCGAAATCCAGGCCAAAAATCATCTGGCTCACATCGAGGCCGAAAGACGCGCCTTTTATGCTCGACACCAAAGGTTCGACGCAAGCACGCCTCTGGCCTTCCTGAGACAGCAGTACCGACTCGACGACGCCCAGTACCTCCTGTTTCTCCTCGTCGTCGCCCCCGCCTTCAACCCCTCTTTTCCAAGACTCTATGCGTTCATCCAAAATCACTTTGAACGCGATTATCCCACCCTCTCCCTCTTCATAGAAATCTTTTCAAAAGACAAACGCGCCGCATTCCTCAACCGGCTCATTGCCCCGGGCTCGCTCCTCCTCAGCGAGGGGCTCATCGAAGTCCGTTACGCAAACACACACCTGCCGCCCAACGTCCAGCCCCTCGTCCTGCCTTCCAGAATCCAGGCGTTCATCGCCGGAATCGAGATGATCGACGACGCCATCGCCGCCTTCTCCGAATTGCGCCCGCAATTCGCCCTTTGCGGCGAGACCCTGCTCTCCGAAAAACAGCACGCCGAATGGCACGCAAAACTCGACAAAATTCGACATCTCCAAAAACAACCCTTACCCCTGTGTTACCTCACAGGACCGGAAGGTTCGGGAAAACGCCGCTTCGGGCAGGAAGTCGCCGCGATCATGGGACGCGATCTCCTCTGCGTCGATATCAAAGCCCTCTTCAGTATCTACGAAAATTTCAGTGCGGGATTGGGCGTCGCTTGCCGCGAGGCCATGCTTCACAACGCGCTGCTCTGCCTCTACGGTTGGGAAAACCTCATCCTGCCCACCACCGCCGAAGACGCCAACTTCCACGCGCAAATCACCGCACTCCACCTCAACGTCTGTAGGGCGCTCGACGCCATCCTCACATGGCACCCGCAAACCCTCATCATCACCTGTCAAAACAGCGTTTCCTTCCCCCCAAGACTCGCATCCCGAAACGTCGAGACCATGCGCCTCCTCATGCCCGATCACCTCACCAGCCAAAAACTCTGGAACCGCATGCTCCCACCGGAACGCAGAGACTCGCGATGTGACATCCACGCCTATGCCGAAAATTTCCACCTCACTCCAGGACAGATTCAACAGGCCATGCGTGAAGCCGAATACGCTTCCCAGCCCGACAAACAAGTCCACTCCGACGCCATCATCTCCGCCGTCAAGGCGCAAATGAGACACCGGTTGAGCGAACACGCCACCCTCATCGAAAAAACGTATCGATGGAGCGATCTCATCGTCAACAAAGACGTCGAAACCCAGCTCCATGAAATCGTCTACCGATACCAGTACCGCGCAAAAGTCCTCTCCGACTGGGGGCTGGGCGACCGTTTCGGACATGACATCGGGCTTTCCGCCCTCTTTGACGGCCCTCCAGGCACCGGAAAAAGCATGTGTGCCGCCCTCATCGCCAACGAAATCGGCATCGACATCTATCAGGTCGATCTCTCCCGCGTTATGTCAAAATACGTCGGCGAGACCGAAAAGAATTTGGCGCAAATCTTTAACGAGGCTGAAAATGCACAAGCAATGTTGCTTTTTGATGAAGCAGATTCGCTTTTCGGCCAGCGCACCAACGTCAAAAACTCCAACGACAAATACGCCAACCTCGAAGTCAACTACCTCCTCCAGCGCATCGAACGCTTCCCCGGCGTCGCCATCCTCACCACCAACTTCCCCGCAGGCATCGACGAAGCCTTCGCAAGACGTCTCTCCCTGCGCGTCTCTTTCCCCAAACCCTCCAAAGCCGAACGCGCCCGACTCTGGCAATCCATGCTCCGTTCCACTCGCCTCCCCAAAGGGAAAATCGATTACCGCGAACTCGCCACCGAATTTGAAATCTCCGGCGGTTACATCAAAAATGCCATCCTCCGCGCCGCCTTCATCGCTGCCTCCACCGACGGCGTCGTCGACCAGGACACCCTCTACCAGGCCGCGCGCATCGAAATGAAAAGCATGGGGATGCTCGTCTCCAACAGCGATGAGGACCCCACATGACGATGGTTCAGCCCGATTCCCCGCACGCCGCCTTCCTGCGCGATATTCAGGCATGGGTGTGGACGTACTGTCCTACGCGACAGCTCTCCGCCACCGATACCTACTATGCCCTCAAATGGGCCGCATCCGGCCTTCCCGCATCCACCTTCACGCGCGCCTTCGATGCCTTCATCGCCAAAAATCCGCGCACCTTTGCCCACGGATGCAGACTCTCAATCCTGAGTTCCTACGCCGCCCGCATCATGTCCACCGCCCCAAAACTCGCGCCACAGCCCGCCATCCCTATCCCCGATTCCGCCCGCGACCCCTTCGACGAGGCCATCGATCGCATCGTACAATGCGGAAAACGTTCACAAAATCCTCTCCTGCGAGACCTCCTCCGTACCGCCTACCACGAACTCTCCCGCGCCCATCAGGCCGCCGTCAAAGAATGTCCGCATTGGCGAGCCACTCCACACGACTTCTACGAATTTAAGGCGCGCGCACTCACCGCCATCGACGCACAAATCGCCCGAATTTGCCTCTCCGCCCGCGAATTTCTCTCCCCCGCCGAGCTCCGCGCTCTCCAAAAACTCACTCCCGCCGAACAACTTCACTGCCTGAGACTCGGTCCCGACGCGGAATCTCGTTATAAAAATCGAATATTTGACCAAAAAATGGCCAGTCGCCTCGGTTTCTCCGACGTGCTGGCCATGTCATCTCGCTAGTTTTTTTGCATGGCGCCGGGCTTTCTGCCTGCGGCAGATACGCCCGACATGCGCCGTCTATGGTCTTTCGACCATACGACGGCGCGGCGAGGTCTATGGCCTTTAGGCCATAGACCTCGCCTTTTTTTCTGCCATTCCGAGGAACATGGGGGCATCAGCCCCCATCCCAAAAGAACTATTCTTCCTCCGCTTCAAACGGTTCAGGCAACGTCATGTCGGCAACTTTGTACACAGGGACTTTGACCGATTTGCCGTTCAACACAAAGTTGTCCACATCCCATGCCGTGCCCAAAGCCGTCGCCACTTCCTGCGAACTCATGACATTCGTTTGGGCGGTTTCTGCGAATTTTATAGGTGATGCCGTCCGTGGGCCTCCTGGGTCGACGGTTTCCGAACTATCCCCAGAGGTATAGTAATAAGTGTTTTGCCAGTCCCATTTTATACTTGTATCCATCACCCTACCCACGATTATCCCTTTTGTATAGGGGGTATCGGCGGTTTTATTGATCAAAATGGACGAGGATATGGCAAGGTTTACAAACTGTGCTGTCTCTGGATGTGCTATCTCACCTATGAGTCCGCTATAAGCATTGGAGATTGAGTTATTGCCAACGATATTCGATTGCACGGCGACATTGGAAAGAAGGGGATCGGAGGTATTTGTGCCGGGGGTCGTGTACATCTGACCAATCAGGCCACCAACGCCTATATAGCCATGGAGCATATCGGCACGACAGTTGATATTTTTGTATGTGCTATTTTGGCTTTTACCGGCCAAACCGCCTATATAACCGTTGCCTACATTTTCGGATGGGACTGTGTTGACGTAGCTGGTGATGTTCTCCCAACGGGAGCCCGACGAAAACCCCACGACGCCACCCGCATAACTATGATTTGGTTGGACGAGGTTGCCACGGACTGCGAGATTGCTGATGTTTGAGCCATGGCTGGACCCAATCGCACCACCGATCTCTTCATCGCCTGTGATTTGATCAAAGGCCAGGGTGATATTGGATGTGGTGCCATTTTGGTCGAGACCATAGAGACCACCGATAGACCCGCCCGGGGGATTGTCAATACTTTCAACAATCTTGGCTCGAATGTCGATATTATTTACGATACCCATATGGTGGCCGATAAGGCCACCGGCCACCCCGTTCCTATCGGTTATGACGTGGTTCACGTGGACAGTGCCGTCTTTCAATTGACCGGCGCTATATCCGGCAAACCCGCCGACACTTTCACCGCCATTGACTTCGTCTGTCGACCAGGTTATCGATTCAACCAGTGTTCCATTGAGGCTTCCAATCATGCCGCCGGCTCGTCCAAGGGCTTTGACTTTATTCGCATGACCTCTCACATGGCTGATGGTGAGAGCATCTTGACTTTGGATGAGCCCAAATAACCCGCCGACGTTCTGATTGCCTTCTACATAAACCACATCTTGTTCGACGTTCGAGAGGTCAATGATAATAGGTGTCTTCCGAGACATTATATGTCCAAAAAGACCGCCTACGCCATACGTGATCTTTTCGGTCCTCACAGAGAGTTGCTTGGCCGCCACATCGGTGATGGCCGTTTCCTCGGGATAATCCGTAGATAAAACACCAGCAAGACCACCTGCGTATTGCGCGTTGCCCTTATATAACAAATTTCCGCTGATGGTGACGTTCTTAATGACTGAAGAAATGATTTCAGAGGCAAGAATACCCGTGGAAGACTCCGTTTCGACATCGAGATCCACCGTGGTGTTTTCAAAGGACGAAGAGATTATCCTCTCAAACAACGAATTCGGAAGTATGCAACGAATGCCATGATGCGTATATCGAATCGTATGCCCTTGACCGTCCCAGGCGATGTTGAGCAATGTCGATAATGACGAATCCTCCAAGGGTTTGCATTGGCCGTTAGGCGTTATTTCTGTCGTAAAATAATCATCAAGGTTTATATCTTGAGCCAACTTTACGGTGAGAAATGGCTTGTCATATTTGATGTAATTTGAATAGTCTTCACATTGAGCCTCCATGGCAAAACCTTCTTCATCGGAGGTACATGTGCTGCATGGTATTGTTCGATAAAAATTGGCATTCGTACAATACCGAACGTTGTTTTCAATGCAGAAAGGGGCAGAACTCTCACGAACGCACGCATTGTCTTTTTGTATATTGAGAATGCGGTCTTTCAATGCGGCCAAATCCTTTGCGTGAGAAATGGTAAAGATATTCTCATCTTCCTCGTAATTTCCACATTTCGGAAGACTTCCATCTTTGGGCCATTCATGCACTTTTGGATCGGTCGGACACGCGTCGTCCGGATCGTCATAGCCGTCGCCGTCCGTATCGGGGAGTGCGCAATACTTCGCCTGCTCGACGTCGCCGGCGGGCTTTTCGTGTTTCGTCTTTTCGTTCGGGCAGTAATCCAGACAGTTGATCACGCCGTCGCCGTCATCGTCGGCGATATTTTCGGCGGAATCCGCTATGCCGCAACCACAAAGACCAAGGGATGTCTTGTTCGGATCTTCCGGGCATGCGTCGAGGCAATCCGGCAACGTATCGCCGTCCGTATCGTCATCGGCGACACCGCATCCGCATACGCCCGGCGCGGTCTTGGCCGGATCGTCCGGACACAAATCCATGTTTTCGGCAAGGCAGTCGGGCAAGGTGTCGCCGTCCGTGTCGTCGTCGGCGACGCCACATCCACATACCCCAGGCAACGTCTTGGCCGGATCGTCCGGGCACAAATCGAACTTTTCACCGAGGCAGTCGGGCAGGGTGTCGCCGTCTTTGTCGTCATCGGCGACGCCGCATCCACACACGCCCGGCAACGTCTTGGCCGGATCGTCTGGACACAAATCCATCTCCTGTTCAAAACAGTCGGGAATTGTGTTGTTGTTCAAATCGTCATCGGCGACACCGCATCCGCATACACCAGGGCCCGTTTTGTTCGGATCGTCCGGACACAAATCCGGTGAATCGGCGGTGCCAGAATCATCGCATCCGTTTATGCCGATCAGCAACGCCGAAACCAAAACTAAAATACTCCATTGTGTCTTCATTTAAATTCTCCTGTCATGGGGTCTAAAAATCCCCCTTTGACGCGGCCTTTAAGCAAAAGGGCATTTTTTGTCAATTCAGAGCCATGAGAAGAGCTTATCCCGGAGGATTTCTGACTTCACCAAAACGTACAAAAAGCCCAGGCCAAACAAGAAAAAACTCACTCCCCCTTCAAAAAATTCCAGGCCAAACAAGAAAAAAACTTACTCAAACCCACAAAAATTCCAGGCCAAAAACAAAAAAAGCGAGCCTCACCACCTCATGAAAAGCGAAAAGGGAACATGGCGTAGCCATGTTCCCTTTTCGCTTTTCGGGGGGCGTGGGGGGACTGGTCCCCCACAAAAAGAAAAGGGGTGGGTGGGCGGGGACAGAGGGGGGGCGGCGCGTATTTGCCCGCAGGGCAAATAGCGACGTTGGGGGGACACTTCCCCCCCCACAAAACGCGCATGTGGTATAGCGAAGACGTGGCGTTATCGGGGGATATCGATGACTTGTCGGGCGGGTTTGGGAGGATCGTCGGGATGGAGGGCCTGGTCGCGTTGGAGGGTGGCGGATTCGATGGCGTTGAGTTCGTGGTCGAGCATGTCCCAGGTGCCGATGAGATCGTCGAACGAGGTGGGGGCGTTGACGTGGGCGTCGATATTGACGTCATCCCATGTGATGAGGAGGAGGCCTTCGGCGCGAGTGAGCTTGTTTTGTTGCGCGGCGATTTGGGTGATGAACTGCTGGACCTGGT
>CAMCLY010000103.1 GCA_945875805.1 uncultured Myxococcales bacterium
GAGCCCCGCAGAGGGGGTAGCGGCGTATCGCGCACGCGATAGCCGCGCAGGGGGAAACTTCCCCCACCAATGCGCCCATCTTCCGACGCACGGATGCCATGTGGCAGAGATGCGATCGCGTCAAAACTCGCGAACGTCCTCCTCGAAAATATCGCGAATGACATGCCCCATGGAGCGAAATTCAAGCACGGCGGCGTCCCACAACATGTCGGTGGTCACGCGCTGGTGAAGGGAGGCCGCCTGAATGCAGGCGCGAAACGTCGCATTTTTGATGTGACCACCGCTCATTTCAAAGCCCTCGCCGAGGCGCTGGAAATCGATGTCTTCGTCGCGCGCCTGTACGGGGAGCAAAACGTCCCAGAGTTTGGCGCGCTCGCCGGCGTTGGGCATGTCAAAAGCCACTTTGAACTGTATGCGCCTGGCCAGTGCCTCATCGAGAGAATCGGCGAGGTTCGTGGTGAGAATGGTCATGCCGTGGTAAGCCTCGAGTTTTTGCAGGAGATAATTGACTTCGAGGTTGGCATAGCGATCGTTGGACGATTTGACGTTGGTCCGCTTGGCAAAGAGGGAGTCCGCCTCGTCAAACAGGAGGATGGCCTGACTTTTTTGCGCGTGCTCAAAGATACGGGCGAGTTTCTTTTCGGTCTCGCCGATGTATTTGTCGACAATTCTGGAGATATCGACGACGTAAAGCGCGCGCTTGAGCTCGTGGGCGATGACGCCGGCCGTAAGGGTTTTGCCGGTTCCAGGAGGGCCGGAGAAGAGCACGCTGAGCCCCGTAGCCTGGGACATTTTTGAAAAACCCCATTCTTCGGACACAAATTCGGAATAGGTCGCGTAGTTGAGGATTTCGCGAATAACGTCTGCGTTGTCCTTGGAAAGGACGATATCCTGCAGGGAAAGAGGGGTGGCCTTGAGTTCGGCAAGTCCGCTGAGCTCGCGCCCCCGAGAGGCATGGAGGGTTTGGGCAAGAAGGGGGCCCTGGATGGGCACAAAAGGATTCTGGGCCTGGCATTCATCGATGGTGTTGAGGATTTCACCCATGGTGAGCCGATAACTCGTCGAGATGTATTTGGCGGTGACCTCGGCGTCTTCGTCACAAAGATGGGGACGCAGTGCCGTTTTCCACAAATCAAACTGAACATCTCTCGACGGGAGCTGACAAAGAATTTCGGTACACGTCCCGAACCACTGGGCGAGGATGGGGATCCGGGATTCCGAAATGATCACGATGGTCCCCGGGAAATGCTCCAGTCGCTTTTGAAACCGCGCCGCAACGGCAACCATGATGCGTTCGACTTCCGGCGTCGGCGGGACGTCGCATCGAAAAATGAGCCAGGCCTGAAGAAGTCTCGCCTCCCGCAACCAGACGCTCGACATTTGAAGGATGCGATTGGGCGTTTCCTCGCCCGTGAACTGTGAAAGGTCGATTTCGATCGTCGGAATGCCCGACGGGGCGGCGCATTGGCGCACAAAACTCCGCCGACCGTACCCACGCGGACCGATGAGGTGGATCCTCGCCCGGCTCTTTTTAAGGCATTTGGCGACGTTTTTTTGAAACGCCTTGTCCAGAATGAGCGGGCGTTCCGGCGGACTTGGCGGGCAAACCTTGGCGTATTCTAGAAGAGAGGCGTCGTCAAACCCGGCAAGAAAAGCGGCCACGCGTTTGGGCACACTCAGCGGAGCGAGTCCCGGAGGGGTGAGTTCTTTCCACTCGTCGTGCATGCCGACGTCGATGAGGGCATACGTCTGAAGAGGCATGTCCGGCGCGAGTTTCCGAAGAATGTCCCCTGACGAATGCGTCTCGTCGGCCAACAACTCGGCATAAAAAAAACCGGGGAAAATCGTCGTGTCGAGTCCGGACGCAAACCGATAAAGACGCATGATGTCTTGATTGATCTGCGGCGCGGCGACGGCACACAGGATCAGAAGCTCTTCGTCGGAGAGCTGAAACTCGGCCTGGATGCGCTCGGGCATGAGAATGTCGAGCTTTCCCTGGGCATCATTGGCCTCAAGCCGCTTTTTGATGAACGCCTGATACCATGCAAGCCTGTCGTCGAGGACTTCCTGCGGAAAAACGCCATGGTCCAGAAGCCATTCCTTTTCCTTGTCACACTGCTGGACGACGCCGGTACGGATGAGGACTTCCCGCAACGAAATGCCGTGCATGTCGGGTTTTCCGTCGTCGTCGAGGAGGCGCTCGCAGTGGCGGATGAGAAACCGCAACACGAATGCCTCAATCAGGCTCACCATGAAGTAAAACCGCTCGGCAGGCGTGTCAAACGCCAGTTTATCCGCCGAGGTTTTGTCTTGATTTTCCTCCCCCGACGGTGCGTCGGGGGTTTCTGTGAACACTTCGTCTTGCGAGGATTCGTCGGACGGCATGAATGAAAAGCCCTCCTCTATTCGCCGGGACGGGCGTCTGTACGTTCAAACGACATCGCAGAAGACGTCATGGTCCACTGGACGAGTTCGGGATGAATGTCGGTCGAAGGCTCCTGGCAATAAAACCGAAGCGTCGATTTTTGCGGCGTGACGGTGAGGACCGGCGCGCCCTGATTGGGGGCACCTTCGACGTCTGAAACATTGTCCTGACTGTGATCGGCAATCGCCATCACGACCGAAGCAAGGCGTTCGACAAAGATATCCCGTTTCTCCCCTTCTTCCAGCGTTTGTGCCACGTCGACGAGGCGTTGCAGAAGCGGGCGGGCGTCTTCAAAATCGCCTCTGGCGATGCTTTTTTTGCGCTCGCGATCGACGACCCAGGCCCATCGTCTGGGAGTGTCATCCAGGGCAACGAGATCGTCCGAGCTGCGTTTTTGCCCAAAGAAAAGGACAAACCAGTCCCCAAATCGCAACGACGTCGGCTGAAGCTCCACATTGGAGGGCAGATTCGCCACATACTGGGCGGCCTCTTCATAAAGCGTTTTGTCTTCTGTCCGCTTTGACATCCAATAGAACCTGGTTTCCTCGCCAAGAGACTTGGTTGCACTGGATTCTACAGGTTTGGAATCGGTCTGATTTTTCATGACAGGTTGCGAAGCCTCATGGGGTTCTGCCGCCTCGGCAACGCCGGGGCGCGCGGTTTGCGGAGATTCCTCTTGCGAAAGAAGGTTGCAACTGCACGTGATGACGACCGCCACGGCAGAAAGGGCCAGAGATGCAAGTGGTTTCATAAGCCTAACTCTTTGTGGTTTTTTCTTCCTGGACCTCGGATGTGCCGCTTTCGGGAACCACATCCCCATAGCCTTCGGCGATGAACCAGTCCAGCAACCCCTTCGGCGTCATCTCGCCTTTCTTTTTCCCCATGGCGGGCGCCGCGTGATACGAGGCATAGGTCTCGGCAAATTCCTCTTTGGGGCATCGGAACTGGTAGCAACTGATCTTGTCGTTCCATGCGGAAAGATCGAACGTGAACCACGGCTGGTTGGCATACCCCTGATGGAAAGGACGGTTCATGCCGCGCATGGCGTCATTGTGATTGTAGTGGGACGAATTGACTCCCTGCCCGCGCCACAGATGGTAGAGGAGGTTGGTGTTGCATTTTTTGTCCGTCAGTTTGTCGGCGAGTTCCTCGGCATCGATCGAGGTGTCGCCCGATTTTTCGACGGCCAGTTCGGTCTGGTCGGTCAACTCGGTGACGGCGGCACTCCATTTTCCGGCGTAGGCATTCTGATCCTTGGCGAGATAGGCGGCGCCGACGTCTTTGGCAATTTTGAATTCGGCGTCGGTCAGAGCGCCGTCATATGGCGTCCCGGAAATGCTTTTGACCATTTCCTCGACGACGCGGTTGGGATCGTCCGGAGTTTCCTGCCATTTGGACACATTGCGCATCGAGCTTCCCGGACCGGAAATTTTCCACCCGGAATTCCCGTCGACGATATGCCCCAGTTCGTGGGCGGTCGTCATGTCCATCATAATGGTGTTGTTCCTCCGGTCGGAGGAGTGATCGGAATGCCCGCTGACCTTGCCTTTGCCATCATTCGCGGGGTTGACGATTTCCTGCATCTTCTCGTTTCCGGCGCGATAGTTGACGTAATAGACGCCGGTGGTGCTGTTGGAATACCCATACGCCGCCCCGCCGACGGACGTGTCGTCCAGATGCATGAGGCACTGAATGAGGTCGAGGTCGGACTGAGGCAGGAACGTGTAAACCTTGTACACTTCGATAAGTCCCGCCGCCGTCCAGTCGATCGGCGTATTCTTGAGCGCGATGGCCCTGGCCTTGTCGTTGAGTTTGTCGTGGGTCTCGGGACGGCTGTCGATGACGGTGACGCCAAACCTGAGGTCGATCATCTCAATGAGAAGTTGCGGATCGGTGACGTTATCATACAGACAGTCCAGCGCAGAATTTCGCTCGGCATCCGGCATTTCCGTCATGATCCTGTGCATCAGGTCGCCATCGGCGGCAATTTCGGCCAGATTGTCGGAACACTCAAAAAGCTCGACGAGCTTGGCGAGAATTTCCTCCTTGTTGAGATTGCTCGTGACGCCGGTCGGGGTCTTTTCCTTTTTGGAAAAAAACGATTTTATCGACGACCACACGCCCTTCAAAAAGCTCAAAATGGCAGAAACCCTGGCGTTATCCTGCTCTGACGCCTGATCGGTATAGACATTGAGCAACGCCGTCACCTGCTGTTTGGTCGATCCCTTGTCGACCGCCTGAGGCGCCGTTTCTTGCGATTTTTCTGCACCTTTGTCTCTTTTTGCAGAAATTCCCTTCATCTTTGCCACGGTCGATGCGGCTTCTTTTTTGGCCGCCGGGGCCGCGTCTTTTTTCGTGGTTTTTACCTGCGCCAACGCGTTTTCTGCCATGCCTTGTGCTCCTTTTTTTTCTAATTCACTGTCCACATCAAAAAAAATGGATCTATTCCTTATTATAGCACAGCCTGGCACTGGACGGTTCCACAAAAAAAAGCCAAAATGACGCCGAACCCTGTTTTTTATGTTTTTTGGGTGGGGGAAGTCTCCCCCTGAGCGGCTATCTCGCCCTCCGGGCTCAATACGCCGCTACCCCCTCTCTGGCACACCTTCACCGGGACTTCACCCGGGTACGACGGGAGCACACATCGCGTGATGCCGCCCCCAATAAAGCCCGCGCGTATGGCCCCCAGGGCCATAGCGCGGGCTGCGAGGCGTATCGGTTTCCCCGCATGGGGAACCGATAGCCGAGCGCCAGCCGAACGACGCCCTCATTCCCCAAAACTCACCGTGAAAAGGCGAGTTGGCCGGCGACAAACGTTTTGAGGACGCGGGCGTGACGGATATTTTCGGGCGGACAGCGGGTGATGTCGGTGTCGAGTTCCACGAAATCGGCGGATTTTCCGACCTCGATAGACCCCAGGCGCGATTCGGCGCGGAGCTGGTAGGCGGCGGCGGCGGTTGCCGAATGGATGAGCTGTTCGACGGAGACGCGCTCCTCGCGGTTGAGAAGGGTTTCGGGATCGGCGTCGAGATTCATGCGCGTGGCGCCAATCTGGATGCCCTCAAGCGGGTTGGGCTCAGCGGTGATGGGATAATCGCTGGCCATGGAAACCTGCACGCCCAGGTCATAAAACGAGCGGTGGGGATATTCGCGCTCGGCGCGCTGCGCCCCGAGATAATGCACCTCGACCTCGTGAAAATAGACGGCGTCCTTAAAAAACCAGTAGGGGTTGACGACCGCAAGAACGCCCAGTTTTTTCATGCGGCCAATCTGTTCGGGCGTGACCATCTGCAGGTGAGTCAGGGCGTTGCGGGCATCGGTGAGACCGGTGCGACGCTGGGCTTTTTCGATGACGTCGAGCGCCAGCGTAATGGCGGCATCGCCGATGGTATGAAAATGCACGGCAAACCCCGCGCGGTTGGCACGTTCGACGACGTCTTCGAGTTTCTGGATGTGACGCGCACCGGACCACCGGTTCTCGCCGTGATAGGCCGGGTCGGAGGCAAACGGTTCGTCAAGAAACCCCGTGCCGCCCTCGACCACCCCGTCGACGAACACCTTGATGTCGGTGAGGTGAAACATCGGCGAGGCGGAGGCGTCGCGAAGCGCACAGGCATGGGCAATTTCGGTTTCGGGATCGTCACAGGCGTCGATCATGTACCCGCCAAAGACGTGCATTTTGAGGCGGCGCGCCCTCGCGAGTGCCTCATAGGCATGATACACGTCGAGGGTGTGGTCGAAGTTGAGCACGACGTCCATGTAGGCGGTGTCGCCATAGGCAAGCAGCTTGTCCTGGACGGCCAGGATGGCGGTTTTGTACTGTTCGACGGAGAGGCGAGGGATGACGGGATTGACGAGCCACATGGCGGTCTCACGCAGACATCCCGTGGGATTGCCCTCGCCGTCGCGTTCGATTTTTCCACCGGGATAACATTCGGTATCGCGATCGATGCCGGCCGCACGGAGGGCCGCGGAGTTGACCCAGTAGGCATGCCAGTCGCTGGAACGGATGATGACGGGCTTGCGAGGTTCGATGGCATCGAGCAGCGCGGCCGTCGGAGTGTAATTTTCAAACAGGCCGTTGCTCCACCCCATCCCAAGGTAGACGTCGTAATCCGGATGTTGCCCGATGAAGTCGCGAAGAATCGAAAGGTATTCGTCGACGGATTCCGCATCGAGAAGGTGCGCCATATAGAGCTCGGAGATCTTGCCCCCGAACGCGTGCGTGTGCCCGTCGATAAAACCGGGCAATATCAGGTGTTCCCCGACATCGACGACCGTGGTCTGCGCAGACACAAACGCCTGCGCGCCCTCGCGAGACCCGACATACACAAAACGGCCGTCGCGCACGCAGGCGGCCTCGGCCCAACGGGGATGTTCGGCACTCGTAAATATTTTGCCAAACACGACGATTTCTGCTGATGCATTCAAAATACTGGTCACTGCCTGATGATTTCCACAAAAACGGCCACGGCCATGGTCTGACATTCCAAACCACGACTGGTCACCATCAAAATCCGCGTCCAAAGGGATGCCCACTCAAAAACTCGCCACCGACATCGCTTCACACAACGGCCACACCTTAGACCACACTATGATCGTTGCCCTCCCCATTGCAACCCTTTCCACGGAGAGAAAAATCGCTTTTTTTATTTGCAAATGATCCCTATTCATGTATAGCCCCCGCGTCTGCATGGACGATGCGTCGGAAATGCACGACGGCAGGATGCGGTTAGATAGAAATCCTGCAAGTTTTCATACACAGCTTTTAGGCGTAGTTAGACGGTATGTGGCGTATCTGGGCGTAAAGTTCTGGTTTTGATTTGAAGCCTTCCCGGGAGACTTCTTTCAGCCAGACTTTGCGCCCTTATACGCCATTCGTGTAACTGCGCCTTTTTGTGTTATTACCCATGCAAAACCCAAGGAGAACTCGCATGAACAGCAACGAAAATATCCCCTATAAAATTTATCTCAGCGAATCCGAAATGCCCAAAGACTGGTACAACGTGCGCGCAGACATGAAGAAAAAACAGGCGCCCATGCTCAACCCCGCCACGGGCAAACCCATGACCGCCGAGGAACTCGGCCACGTGTTCTGCGACGAACTCGTCGCCCAGGAACTCGACGACGACACTCGCCTCATCCCCATCCCCGAGACGATCCGCAATTTCTACAAAATGTACCGCCCCTCGCCCCTCGTCCGCGCCTACTGCCTCGAACAGAAACTCGGCACGCCCGCGCATATCTACTATAAATTCGAGGGCAACAATACCTCCGGCTCCCACAAGCTCAACTCCGCCATCGCCCAGGCCTACTACGCCAAAAAACAGGGCCTCAAAGGCGTCACGACCGAAACCGGCGCCGGACAATGGGGCACCGCACTTTCCATGGCCTGCGCCTACCTCGAACTCGACTGCGTCGTCTACATGGTCAAGGTCAGCTACGAACAGAAACCCTTCCGGCGCGAAGTGATGCGCACCTACGGCGCCAGCGTCACCCCCTCCCCCTCCAACACCACACAGGTCGGCCAGAAAATACTCGCCGAATATCCCGACACCACCGGAAGCCTCGGATGCGCCATTTCCGAAGCCGTCGAATACGCCGTCACCCACCCCGGATACCGATACGTCCTCGGCTCGGTGCTCAACCAAGTCCTCCTGCATCAGTCCGTCATCGGTCTCGAAGCCAAAACCGCACTCGACAAATACGGCGTCAAACTCGACACGATCATCGGCTGCGCCGGCGGCGGCTCCAACCTCGGCGGCCTCATCGCCCCGTTCATGGGCCAGAAACTCCGCGGCGAAGCCGATTACGACTTCATCGCCGTCGAACCCGCCAGCTGCCCGAGCTTCACACGCGGCACCTACGCCTACGATTTCTGCGACACCGGCAACATCTGCCCCCTGGCCAAAATGTACACCCTCGGCTCCAGCTTCATGCCCAGCCCCATCCACGCCGGCGGCCTGCGTTTCCACGGCATGAGCCCCGTCCTCTCCGAACTCTACGACCAAAAAATGATGCGCGCCGTCGCCATCTCCCAGTCCGACGTCTTCAAAGCCGCCGAAGAGTTCGCCCGCATCGAAGGCATCCTCCCCGCCCCCGAATCCGCACACGCCATCAAGGCCGCCATCGACGAGGCCCTCAAATGCAAAGAAACCGGCGAGCCCAAAAACATCCTCTTCGGACTCACCGGCACCGGATACTTCGACATGGTCGCCTACGGCCAGTACAACGACGGCATCATGTCCGACTACATTCCCACCGATGAGGACATTCAAAAGTGCATCGAAAAACTCCCCAAAGTCTGATGCACTTTCCCCATGTCGGGATTCCTGGTGAGGCGCGGGCTCTCCGCCCATGGCGGATACGCCCGACGCCTCGCCGCTATTGCCGGCCCACGGCCGGCAATACGCGGCTTGGCCCGGCGCTATCGGCACTCGCCGATACGCGCCGGTTTTTTTTTCATTTCTATACGCCATCCCCGTTTTTACATATCTATTTTATTCTATACATCAATATCATATCTATTTTATCCTATATGCCAATGTTACATCCATTCTATTTTACACTTTAATGTTATATCTATTATATATCAATATCACATCTATTCTATATATTAACATTATATCTATTCTATTATACACGTCAACACCATATCTATTCTATATATCAATATTATATCTATCATGACTTCACGTTCATCTTTAATCTTCGTACAAAATGCGTCCCATCTGACTCAGGCGAGCAATGTCGTAATGCACCGAAGACATCCCGACGTCGGGAGGATTGAACCGGAGATCGCCGTAATACGTCGTATGCGTGGTGTCACCGTCCACCCTGACGACGGCCAGCACATACTGTTTCCGGACATTGCGCGCCGTCTGTATTTCGTTGCGCGTCAGGGTCACACCGTCGGCATCGGCGCGACGCGCCTTGACTTCAATAAAACGCAATAAACTCTCTGCAGAAGACAGTTCTTGGTTCCCCATCCGGGAACAAATATCATAGCCGCAATTTTCCTCGCTGACGTCGCGCGGCGTATTGCCAAAACCGCGTTCCAGCGCCATGACGCGATCCATGCCGACGCGTTCGATGGCTTTTTTGCTTTCGACATCGGGGCGAGAAGAAGACGCGCCCATGCATACCCAAAGAACGCACTGGGGCATGACAAGGATACATCCTTTGATCATCGGCGGAACAGCATACACGGTGCGTTGCCCGTCGATCTCGGCCTGGCGTGCTTTGAGACGTGCGCGCAATTCACCGGCGCGATTCCGCGCCTCGTCGATGTTGACCTGGGGCATGTTCTGACCTTCAAGTTTTTTGGCCTCGCGTGCGTTGGCCATGCTGTCCCAATACGAAATGGCGCGCCACAGCCGGGTTTCGGTCTCCTTGCGTATTTTCTCAAGATGGTCGTTTTGACGCGATTTCACGCGTTTCTTGATCGGGTTGAGAAAATGCGCATTGGCAAATTCCATGGCTTTGGTCTTGAGATCGGACGATAACCATGGCGAAGCGTCGATGTACGTTTGCGCCGCCATTTTTTCTTCTTGAGTCGGGACGTCCAAATCGAGGTAGGGCGCAAACCCGGCCTTACAAACCCTCCCGTCATCGCACACGCTGACAAAATCGAGGCTTCGACACACGGTATCCTCTCGCCCGTCCACGCGCGTGTGGAGCCTGTTCTCGATATAGAACAGCAGACGAGGTTGCATCGTCTGCATGTCGGAGATTTCACGAGGGATTACCGCACGCCCGTATTGGGGCGTTTGGAAGTGAAACGTGGTTAATCCTCGGAATTTCCGATGGCATTTTCAAAGGCCACGGATAGCATAGCCACGCTCACGGTTGTGAAGTACGTTTCGGTAAAGTCTGCCATGGCGGTGATGACCTCTGGGTCAAGCATGCATGGGTTGGAGTCGGCCTTGTCCTTGATGGCCTCCAATTTTGTTTCGAGCCGATCTTTGACGTCGTCCATTTTATTGTCATCGTCGTGATTTTTGACCAGGTCTCTGAAAAACGCTTTGGAGTCTTCGGCGACGTCTTCCATGCGCGTTTGGGTAATTTTTTGGATTTCTTTGGCGGCTTTTCCGCAATGCTCAGCGTTGGCGACGATTTCGACGACGTCTTCCATGTGCCCCAAAAGCCGTTCTTCGGGCGATTGGAAGAACGCCGATATTTTTTGACATCCCGAAAAAAGCATACACATCAAAAGACATGCGACACCGATCCATTTTTTCATGGGCTCTTCCTTATCATTGATAATGTCAGGTAAGATTTTGCGTCACCTGCGCTCATAAATCTGAACAAAATCATATACATCTATACAAGCTGTCCCCTTTTATAGCAAGGGAAAAGCGTGTTACGAAATTCATTGGGGACATGTTTTTTTTGTGGGGGGACGAAGTCCCCCCACGCCCCCCGAAATGCGAAAGAGCAACGCGGCACAGCCGCGTTGCTCTTTCGCATTTCATGAGGTGGTGAGGCTTGGAGCATTGTAGAAG
>CAMCLY010000104.1 GCA_945875805.1 uncultured Myxococcales bacterium
TGTATTTTTTTTTTTTCAAAAAAATCATTTATTTTTTATTTCTTTAAATTATTTTTTTCTTTTTTTTGGGGGGGGCTATCCGCCCGTGAGGCGGATACGCCCGGCGCGCGGCGCTATCGGCCGTGAGGCCGATACGCGCCGCTTTTTTTTTCGGGGATTCACGGGTGACAGATGGATGAAACTGAAAAAATGGATTTCGTTCGGGATGTAATGTGCATCTGTGTATAAAATGCGCTATTCAATGTGTAAAGATAAGTTATATCATTAAAACGGAAAGCGGAACATACGTCCGGCGGGCGACGGAATATCTGACGGAGTATCCTGTACCGCAGGCGCTGGTCGAGAAAATTTGGTATCGGCGAGCCGAGTTTGACACGCCGTACAAGAAGCAGGCCGAAGCGCTGAGTGAGGAGCTGGCGTCTCTCAAGAGTGCCAGCGAGGTGCAGAATCAGGTGTTTGTCGAACAGATGACGGCGAGTCTTGCCGAAAAAGAGTCGGAACTGGAAAAGGCGTATCGCGTGACGGAATCGCGGTTTCGTGTGATCGAATGGATGGGAACCGGGGTGGCGTTGGTGGGCCTTGCGGCGATCATCGGCGGTTCGGCGATGGTGGCGGTGTATCATGACAAGGCGTCCGACAACTGGAAAAAGCTGGGCAATGTCAACCTGTTGTCGACGGGGGCGGAGGCCCTGGCGGCGGGTTATCGGAAGAAGTTTAACGATGCGAACGGCAATGTGAAGGTTGGAGCGGGGATCCTGACGGGCGGGGCGGTTGCCGGCCTGATAGGGACATTTTTTGCGATTTATGGTTATCTGAAGGCTGAGGAAGTCCTGACGATGCGTAGCCGTGGCGAATCGTTGGCGCGCGTGGGGATTGGTGTGTCGCCGACGTCGTTGAGCATGACGCTTGAGTTTTAGGTGCATCGTTGGGGAGGGAAGGGGGCGTTGCGGGGGCGTTCCCCCGCATAAAATATGGGCGCGGCGTATGGGCGCAAGGCGTCCATAGCCGCGCGAAGCGGGCGTGCGGCCGCAGGCCGGAGCCCGCGCACCGTCAGAAACGGCATCCGATGTGGGATGGATGGTTGTGAACGTTGCGATTCCGGGCCGTTTGAATTAAGATAATGGGTGTTGATTTGTCGAGGTGCGGGGGACAGACGGCGGATGCCCGTTTTGTGACTGCACATGAAAAACGAGGTTGAACATGCCTGAATCCAATACACGCCGTGCCTTTTTTTGCCAGGAATCGCTCTGGCAGTCGTTTGTGTCGCTGGCGATGCAGCGCGGTACGAGCGTGGATGCGTTGATCAATGAAGCGATGGTGTCCTATCTTCAGTCGAACGGGATGGGGTATGCGAGTCCCGATGTGCCGCAGAACGGGGGATATGAACGGGTGCCGTCGCCGGTTCGTGCGGCTTATGGTGCGCCAGCTGGGACGGGCTATGGATCGTCGCCGATGAATCCCGCGCAGGGGATGGCGGGGGGACCGGGGTATGGTGCGCCGGGGATGGGGGCCGGGGTGCAGAATGCGCCGGGGATGGGGGCCGGGGTGCCGAATGCGCCGGGGCTGGGGGCCGGGGTGCAGAATGCGCCGATGGGTTCGCCGCTTGGGGCAAGGGTTCCTCCGCCCATGCCCAGTCACAATTATCGCCGTCCACCCTCGATATTTGAGGAATCGCTGTCGGAGAGTGCGGGTCCGCGCAAGCCGATGGTTCTGGCGTCATTGCAGAACCAGCCGCCTCAGTACAATCCGAATGCGGCGTCCGCGTTTCCGCCGGTATCGGTGCAGCCCGGGCATGACAAGCAGCCGCCGCTGTACATTATTTTTGCCAATCAGCGTTATACCGTTGACAAAGACAAGTACATTATCGGTCGTTCTTCGCAGGTGGCGGATCTCATTATTCGCGATGCGAACATCTCGCGCAAGCATTGCGCGGTGATATATAAAAATGGGGCGTATTATATCAAAGACCTCGACTCGACGAACGGGATTGAGTTCAAGGGGAACCGGATCGACACCAAGCGCATTGACGAGGGGGATCAGTTCAACATTTGTGAATTTCAGTTTACGTTCACGTATCGGTGAGTCTTCGTCATCATGTCAGGGGATGCCGAACACGTGGAGGAATGGCTTGCCGGGGAGGCCCTGGCGCGGATTTTTTTGCAGGATGCTCCCGATTTTTCTGGGGGAGTGCCCGCCAGGGGCGAGCCGGGGTTTGAAGTATATATATTGACGCGCTGTGCGGAGGTGTTGAGGCCATGCATGGCGGCGGGCCGGGACTGGGGTTCGGCGTTCGAGGAGATTGCGGGGATGGTGAGGCGCAGTCTTTCGGACGGGATACTTCCGGTTCAGGTGCCCGGGCTCGCGCGCCGGATTTTGTCCGTTCTTGAACTCGGGCTTGATGTGTCGGCGATTCCCGAGGGCGGGCTGACGGTGTTGACGGCTCAGATGGCGAATGCGCTTCTGAGTCTGATGAAGCGCGACGAGGATGTGGAAGTTGCGCTTTTGTCGCTTGGTGCGTTTGAACGGCTTTGGGGGAAGGCATGCGTGGATGGATTGTCTCGTCTTTGGTGTGCGCTCCTGAAGACGAGTGATGTCGGGCTCGCGCGCTGTCGCGCGGGGAAACTTGGGGATGCCTGGTCGGGGGTGTCCTTGGGGTGTGTGGAACGGGACGAGCTTCGCACGTTTTTCTGTTTTACGCGTCAGAGTCTGGAATCTCCGGGATGGCGTGTACTGATGCGAGGATATGGGGACGGGCTTGAAGCATGTGTGGAGCGAGGCGGCCGGGATTGGATGGCGCTGTTGTCGGCACCGGGGATGTGGTTTTTCGGACAGTATGAGGCCCTTTCAGAGGCGTCCAGGAAACGTCTCGACGAGGCGTTGTCTTTGGGTGGCGGGGGGCATTTGAACGCGCCGTCGTGGTCGGACTTGCTGGTGGCGCGGGCACAGGATGAGCGGGCGATCATGTCATGGCTGTGCCGTGAGCCCTTGGAGGTTCCGGTGCATCATCCTCAGACCGCGCGTCTTCTGGACGCGCTGAGTCGCCGCGATTCTGGCGATGCGCGCTGGCATGTCCGTTTTTTGCGCGAATTTGACCTTGATGTTTTGGAGCGTGGATGGGTGTTGTGGCCGGACTCGCGAGACGGTCAATGCGAACGTGGGGCTGATTTTGCCGTCTATTGGGCGGCAGTTGGGTATGGCGATGCGGGCGCGCCGGAGCGCGGGATGTCGCTTATCGAATCGTGGCTGGCCCGCGTCGCGCCTTCCCCTTGTCTGTTGTGGCTTCTTGGGAAACTCGCGCTTTCGACGTCGTTTCCGGCCAGGGCTCTGATGGCGGCCGCTCAGGCCGAGGAGCGCGAGCCCTGTGTGATCGGGTGGCCGTGGCGTGAAACGGTGGCGTGTTTGCGCGAGCGCTGGGGGGATGCGGTGGCAACGTTGCGGCATCAGTATGGGGCGCAGGCGCTTGCGCGCGCGAGTTCGGCCTCCCACCCCGACGAGGAGGCGTTGCGGGGGGCGCTTGAGTTTGGGGACATGGAGGTGCGGGCCGAAGCGGCCTCGTGTATTGTCGATGGTGCAATGGAGTCGCTTTATGGGGACGTGGCGCGAGCACTGGATGAGGGGGTGGCGATGCGGGCGCCGTTTGTGGAACGTTATGTCCGGCGCGTGACGGTTCAGCCCGAGTACAGTCTGGAGGGGGCGAAAATCCTCGATCTTCTGGATGACGCGACGCGCGATGCGCCCGAGATATGTCTGTTTGAGGCCGTGATTGGGGATGGTGGGGCTGAGGCTTGTCTTGCGGGGATAGAGCGTTGTCTTTGTCGTCTGGATCCGGATGCCGATTTGTGCTGGGCTGCCGTCGATGTATGGATTGCGCTTCAGTCTCATCGCGGGGCGTTTGTCGAGGCCGCGTCTGGGGTTGCCGAATGGCTTGGCCTGGAGGATCCGCGTGCTTCGCGTGCGCTTCTTGGACTCATGGCGGCCTGTCCTCGCGAGGTTCGGCCGGTGATATACGGGGTGCTGGGGGAGTCCCTTGGGTCGGAGGGGGCCAGAAAGGCGTTTGAGCGCATTCGCGAGCTTGAGAATCCTGCGCGCGACCTTGATGTGCGTATTCGCGAACGGCGGGAGGCGAATGCGCGGAAAGGCGTGGACGTGAGTGTGGAGGAGGTGGCGGGCTGGATGCTTCCGGCATCGTGGCAGTGGGTGCGTCGGATGGCTGAGATACGGGAGGCTGGTGAGCATAGGGCGCGCCGTTGTGAAGAGGTGCTGAGGGCGCGCGGACTTGTGTCGAAGAAATCGGAGCCTGCGCCGGAGCCGGCGCGGTGGGAGCACCGGGTTCAGCCCAGGGCGAGCGATGCGTTTGACGATGGGGTTAAAAAGTAGGGGGGCTTTTCACGCGCTGTCATGGCGCGCGCGTATTCATCGAGCGATGCGTTTGACGAATGGGTTAAAAAAGGGGGTGTGGTGGGAATTTCTAAAAATATGCGATTTATGTATTTTAAAAATACGCAAATTGCATATTTGCATATTATGCCCGTAGACCTACACGAGGGTGCGTTTGTAAAACCTTGATTTTTAAGGAAAATTTATTTTCTTTAACATGGTTCGTTTTTTGCTATAACTCAGCCCGCGTTCGATCGCCCTCTTGGCGATTGCGATACAGGAGTGAGTCATGTCAGAATTCGAGTTGTTTCAATCCGAAGCCTTGTGCCACAAAAATGCGCTGATGTCGTATGCGCTTCATCTGACCCATAACGACAAGGATGCCGAAGATCTCGTCCAGGATACGCTTATCCGCGCTTGCCGAAATTTTGAAAAATACGAACCCGGGACAAACTGCAAGGCGTGGCTGTGCCGGATCATGACAAACGAATTCATCACCCAGTACCGCCACAGTCAGCGCGAACGCGGATGCGTGGATCGCCGCGAACCGCTTGACGAAAACATTGCGGATGCGTTGGCACCGTTTTATCCGGATGCCGATTATGACGTTAAGAGCCGGGATTTTGGAGACGAGGTGTCGTGTGCTCTGGACAACGTTCCCGAGGATTTTCGTGCGATTGTCATCATGGCGGATCTTCAGGATCAGTCCTATCGGGAGATCTCCGAACAGCTCTCCATTCCGATTGGCACGGTGATGAGCCGCCTTTTTAGAGGGCGCCAGATTTTGCGCCGCAAACTTCACGATTATGCCGTGTCCCTTGGCATCGTCCGCGCCTGATGGAGAATTATCATGGATACGCGTCAACTCAATTTTGAAAAAGAAGCCATGCCTCACATGAGCGCCCTTTATGGCATGGCGCTCAAATATACGCACAATGAATCCGAAGCCGAGGATCTCGTTCAGGATGCCTTGATTAAAGCGTACAACAGTTTCGATTCTTATGAAGCCGGCACCAATTGTCGCGCCTGGCTTTTCAGGATTCTCACCAATACCTTTATCAATAAATATCGTCGCAAAAAACGCGAACGCGCCTATATCGAACAGGTCGTTTCGGAGGCCATTGCCCCCGTGACATTCGTCGAGGCACCCGCCGATCATCCCCTCGAAAACCTCCCCGATGCCGAGCCCGCCCAGGCATCGTTCGCATTCTCGGACGAAATCGTGCGAGCCATGAATACCATTTCGGAAGACTTTAAATCGATTGTCCTGATGGCGGATTTGCAGGAACTTTCATACAAAGAAATCGCTCAAAAACTCCGGATTCCCATCGGTACGGTCATGAGCCGCCTTTTCCGCGGTCGAAAAATGCTCAAAAAAGTTCTTTCCGCTTATGCCGCCACCATCGGATATTAGTATGGATTCTTTGAATGATGGATATATCAATTTTAATATATCTTTTTATGGCGCGTCCTATGTGCGCCTTTGATGGCGCACATACGGACGCTCGCCCGGGCTATCCGCCGTCGGCGGATACGCCCGGGCTTTTTTTTGTGTGTACACTTTGTACAATAATTACAGCTTGTATAATTTTCGTGCGTTTGCATCCGTGATGGTTTCGAGTTCGACGGGATCCATGTCGCGCAACTCGGCCACGGCGTGAAGGGCAAGACGGATGTTGGCCGGTTCGTTGCGCGAGGCGCGATCCGGACCGAGTACGGGGGCGTCCGTTTCAAACAGCATCTGTTCGACCGGAACAAGACGCGCAAGTTTCTGCTTCTGAGGCGAATGCACGATCGAGGCGGGAACCGAAAAATAGAACCCCGCCTCAATCCCCAGACGGATGGTGGAAGGCTTCGCATCAAACGCATGAAGGTGCACACGGGAGTGCCCGCTGGCGATGAGAAGCTCAATGACGCGTTTCCCGCAGTTCCGGGAGTGGACGTTGACGGGAATGTCGAGAGATTTGGCGCGTTCGACGATGGAGAGAAACAGCGATTCGTCGCGCAGTCGTTCCTCCTCATCCTGGACCAGCCAGGTATCCATGCCCACTTCGCCAAAACAGACCCATTTCTGTTCGGAAAGACGGCGGAACGCCTCGACGTCCTCCGGGGCGTATGAAGAAGGAAAGATTCCAAGACCGCCAAAAGCCCATCCGGGATACCGTTTTTCGATGGCGCGGATTTTGTCACTCTCGCCAGGAAGTTCCCCGACGACAATGCAAGCCGTTACACCGGCGTTTCTGGCCCGCGCAACGACGTCGTCGAGGTCTTTGTCAAACGATGGGTCTGCAAGATGTGCATGGGTATCGATCATACTTTTATGTTCTCTTGATGAGTAAAACATCCGTGCCCTGGGGCAACGTGGGGTAAAAAAATAAGGGCGGCGTATTGAGGCGAAGCCGAAATAGCCGCCCGGGGGGCGCGGCGTATTGAGCGCGGGCGGCACGCCGTGCGAAATAGCCGCGTTGGGGGGCTTCCCCCCTCATGCCCAAACACGCACGGAATGGCTAGTTGACCATGAACGAACACCCCTTGGTGCATGTGGAAATGCCGTTGAGTTCGCCGTTGTCGCACTGCTCAAATTCGGGCTGGACGATGCCGTCGCCGCAACGCTCGCCCAGCTTGCAGTCGGGGGTGCATCGGCCGTAGGTTCCGTCGTTGACGCCGTCGTCGCAGGTCTCGCCGTGTGCGGGATCGATGACGCTGTCGCCGCAACGCGGGGGGAGATAGGTGCAGTCGAGGCCGCATCCATTATATGATCCGTTGTTGACGCCGTCGTCGCACACTTCGCCCAGGGCCACAGAGACGATGCCGTCGCCGCAGACGGGGCGTTTGCACGTCGTCATGCAGGTGGTGTCGGGGCCGTTGGCGTCACCCAAATCGCATTCCTCGTCGCCTTCCGGGATGCCGTTGCCACAGCCCTCAATGCGGCAGAACGCGGAACACTGGACGGATTCGCCTTTTTCGTTTTTGCAGTCGGATCCGTCTTCGTTGCAGTCGCACTGTTCATGCGGATCGAGGATTCCGTTTCGGCATGTGGAGAGCTGGCAGTTCTGGCACCATGATTCGGCGGAATCGCACATCTCGCCGGCCTCGATTTTGCCGTTTCCGCAGAAGGGTTTCCGTTTGCACGCGACGCATCCGGCAAAGGCGGCTTCTTCGGGCGAGACGTCGCCGGGATCGCATTCTTCGGTGCCCGTGACGATGCCGTCGCCGCAGATCGAGGCGCACGTACTCTGGCCCATGTTGACGAATCCCGTCATCTGGAGGGTGTACGTCGACCCGCCGTTGCATCGTTCGGCGTGGAACATCTGGATCGAATAAATCCCGCCTGGGTACATGTGGAATTTTTCTTTGGCGAGTTCCGGAGTGAGGGTAATCGATTTTCTCCAGTCACCGTGGATTCCGGCGAGTTCGAGGGCGAGGTGACCATTAAAGAAGACCCAGACGTCGTCGTCACCGCTGAAGGTGAGGGTTTCGTTGCCGACGTATTTAAAATAGGACTGAAATTCCGAGGTGAAGAGTCCCACGTAGGCATCGCGGCTGGCGGCATCGGGGGCGTTGAACCCAAGTCCTTGGAGGGGCCACCAGCTGCCGCTGGAATAGGAATGGACGCCGGAGGCATTGCGCGTGAGGGTGAGCGAGCCGGGGATGGTGAGGTTCATGTCGGTGTCGCGATACCAGTGGGCGAAGATTTCCGGGCACGTGTAAAGCTCCTCGCATTCTTCATTGGGATTGGTCTGGTACTGGAACGAGGCGTCCTTTTTCATGTCGCTGGCGGGGCGGAGCCTTGGGCGTCCGTCGGCATCGAGCGTGTCGTAAATGACGTCATAACATTTGTGATAGCTGTAGCAGGCGTTGCCCTGAAAATCGGGTATGGCCGTGCCCACGTTCGGGAAATTGCGTTTGCGGTATCCCGAATACGTTTTGCATGCCTCGGGGAGGGCTGAGAACGATTCCTCGTCAAAGAAACCGCGTCCTGAACCTTTGATGGGGTTGTTGGTCTGATTGCCGTTGGTGCCGTAGGCGCGGAAATCCCGGTACACAATGGGGAGAACGAGTGTATCCGGAACGGTGCCGTCGAATTTTGTGCACTCGAATCCGCGCTCAATCTTACATTCTGCCGAACATCCGTCACCGCTGACGAGATTCCCATCGTCGCATTCCTCGCCAAGTTCCCACAGGGTGAGGCCGTCGCCGCAGGTGGGTTTGCATACGCCATGCGTGCAACTGAAAATGGGTTCTATCTCACATGCCGGACTGCATCCGTCCCCGGCGATGGAATTGCCATCGTCACATTCTTCACCACGATCGATGAAGCCGTCGCCGCATTCCCCTTTGATGCAGGCGGCGCCGGGCGTCGGACATCGGTAACCGTCCGCGATGCGGCAGTCCGTGCATCCGTCGGTTTTGTGATGGACATCGCCGTCGCCTGGGCCTTCGTCGCATTCTTCGGCCCCTTCGAGCTTGCCGTTTCCGCAGATGGCCGTCTTGGTGCAGGCTTCGCCGGCGACCAGACATTCCCATTCCGGCTGAATTTGGCATGAGACGCAGCCGGCGGTCTGGTGTTCGGGGCCTTCGTCGCACGTTTCATCTCCGTTGACGATGCCATCTCCGCAGACGGAACGCTGACAGGGATGACCGGGAAGTTCGCAAAAATACCCTTCCTCTCGCACGCACCGGCGAGTGCATCCGTCGCCACTGGCGGTGTTTCCGTCGTCGCATTCTTCGTTACCAGCCACGATTCCGTCCCCGCATGCACGGGCAAAACACGGACTGTCTGCGTCAGGACAGATGTAGCCTGGCTCGACGATACATTGCGCGGAACACCCGTCGCCGCTGGCGGTGTTCCCGTCATCGCATGCCTCGTGGTCTTGGAGAATGCCGTCCCCGCATGTCCGGGTGCATGTAGATGTGCCGTCGTCGGTCTGTTCGCATATCCACCCTTTTTCGACGACGCAAATCGACGAGCAACCGTCACCGGATTCGCGGTTTCCATCGTCACACGTTTCCCCTTTGTCGGCGTCTACGGTGCCGTCCCCGCATCGAATTTTGATGCACTCGCTCTTTCCGTTGGTCACGACACAGGAATATCCGGGAATGACGGTGCATTCCGCCGTACACCCGGGTCCGCTGTCGCACTGTTCGTCGTGGGTGACGCGTCCGTCGCCGCAAAAAAAGGATCGCTTGCAGAGCGCCGTGCATCCTTGATATTCGTCGCTTGTGTCCCTGCCATCGTCACACTCCTCCCCGTTGTCGGTGTCGACCTTGTCCAAAAGGCCGTCGCCGCAATAGTGCGCCGGTGTGCACTGTGTGGAGCACATCCCCATGCCGTATTCGACGTTGTCCGTGCCGTTGTCGCACGATTCGCCTTCGTCGAGAATGCCATCACCGCAGGTTTTAAGCGCGCATGGATAGCCAGGCACAGGGCAGGAATAGCCGTCTTCGATCTGGCATTCCGCCGAGCATCCGTCCCCGGAATCTGTATTGGCATCGTCGCACGTTTCCCCGTCATCCAACGCACCGTTCCCGCACGAATCCTCATCCTTGACGGGGTCGCATCCCTTGCCCGGTGTCGGGCATGTGTAGCCGTCTTCGATCTGACATTTCGCCGAGCATCCGTCCCCGGAGTCTGTGTTGGCGTCGTCGCATGTTTCCCCGTCATCCAACACACCGTTCCCGCACAAATCCTCATCCTTGACGGGATCGCATCCCTTGCCCGGTGTCGGGCATGTGTAGCCGTCTTCGATCTGGCATTCCGCCGAGCATCCGTCCCCGGTCACGCCATTTCCGTCGTCGCACGTTTCCCCGTCATCCAACGCACCGTTCCCGCACAAACTTGCCTCCGGAACGGCCGAATCGTCGCCGCATCCCGCCATGCACGCCATGACAAGGCAACTCCACCAAAATCGTTTCCAATGGGTCATTTTTCCTCCGTATTTACAGCAAGTGACTCAAAAAAGTCATGCCCCGAAGTATATGCCAATTCTCGGGCAGTGCCCATAGTTACGGAGAAATACCGTCGCGACCTTGTTTTTTCTGGGAAGGCGCGGCTATTTGGCAAGGCCAAATACGCCCGCGCCGCGCGGGCTATTTCCGGCCTACGGCCGGGCAATACGCCCGCGCTCTTTTTGAATGACGCGCGCAAAAAGAAAGTCAAAAAAACGGTCGATTTTATCGCGCGGCCAACCCTCAGTGGTAGACATCAGATTGAGTTCATAAGGGGTGTCCGGTGTTTCGTACCCCGGATGCGTGTAAACATCGTCCGTCAAAATGAGGCCATGACGTTGATAAAAATGCACACGACGGGTGGTCAATGGCGTGCGCGGTGGTTCGACTTCCAGAATGATCGTCCCAAATCGCCGCAAAAATAGGTCCAAGGCCAGTCCGCCAAGACCTCCGT
>CAMCLY010000105.1 GCA_945875805.1 uncultured Myxococcales bacterium
GGATATACGTGGTGGCACCTGTCTCGTCGTGGATTGGGGAATGGGGTGAGACGCCTCGCGTGGTGGCGGTATGGGTTGCGTTGGCCGTGTATGCGGTGGTTTTGGCGTTTTTGGTGCGCCGTCCTCATGCCGGTCATTGTGATGCGCCGGGTGTGGAGATGCAGGTGGGGTGGCTGTTTGTCGTTCTCGTGGTGCTTCATGGCGTGGGGATGGGTGAGGTCATGCGTCTTGCGGTGACTCTGGTGGCCGGATTGTGTGCATTGCTGGCGCTGGGGTATGGCGAGTCTGTGCTTTCGTTGCCTGGACGTCGGGGGCGGTATCGCGGTTTTTATCCGGTACTGATGGGGATTCCGGTGGCTCTTATGCTTGGGATTGGTCTTTGGGTGTCCCCGGTGATGTCGGATGACGTTGGTCGTTTTGAGCGATTTTCGTGGGGAATTTCGCAAGAAATCGTGCATGTGGTGCGTGAGGCTGTGGAGGAAAGCGGCGAAGCGCATGAGGGGCATGGGCATCACGGGGGTGGAGCGTGGGTGCCGCAGGAGGTGATGGATACGCATTTGGGCGAGGGGGTGGAGTTGGATGGGGATGTGCATGCGACGGATCACGCGGCCTGGGTGGGGGTCTGGTTTTTTAAGGTGATTTGCGCGATTGTGTTTGGGGTGATTGGGCTTTTGTGGGTATTTTTTCGAGGTCCTCGGGAAGTGTTTTCGTTGTCGGAGGGGGAGCGTCATCACAGACACGAGGTTCATTGATGGCGCCATGGCGTATGGGGCAAATGGGAAAGGGAAGCGGCGGCGTATGGCGCAGCCATAGCCGTCGCCCGGCGCGTATGGCCGCGTGCGGCCATAGCGGCCGGAACCCGCAAATGGCTCAGAGATGGGTGAAATAGGTTTTAAAAAGAGGGAATATCGCATAGAATGAGGCCGGGATAGCCCAGGTTTTGGGAGAAGAAACATGGCCAAAATGAAGATGAATGCGAATGTCAAGCGTGCCGCGCAGATGGGGGGTGTGCGAGTACCTCCCACGCCGAAGGTGCCCGTGAAGACGCCGGAGCAGCTGAAGAAGCAGGCGGAGGCGCGGGCGAAGGCGCGGATGAAGCGTCTTGTCCGCGTACTCATCGTGGGGGCGTGTCTTGGTGTGGTGGCGCTGGTGGTGTATTTCGTCAAATTTTATGGGCGGATGCCGAAGGACGCGCTCAAGACGTGCATTGAATATGCGTATAAAGACAACGGCGTGAAATTTCGGGAGTGTTTTACGGCCGATTCGATAGAGATGGTCGAGAGCATGGGGGAGAATTCGGAGGCGCAGTGGGCGCATCTGATGGACGGGATCACGCCGATAGAGCGTCCGAAGATAGAGAAAGAGAAGATCGTCGAGAACAAGGGGTTCAAAACGGCGGATCTCGTCGTTCGGATCGACGGGGAGTCTCGTCCCATCACGATGCGGCAGGAGGACGGGGCCTGGAAGATCAACCTCAATGTCGCGATCAACCCACGCAAGATAGAGCTTCCAGCGGACGTTCCGCCTGATTATATTGATAATTTTGAGGTATCGGACGAAATGGAGGCCTGGTGGGAGGAGGATGGCGAGACGGGGGAGCAAAAAAAGGACGCGGGATTTTTTTCCAGACTGATGAGTGGCAAGTTGTTTAAACGCAAGTAGAAGAAGCCATGGTTTGGCGAAAGTCGATGGATAATTGAGGCGAAGGCACAAGGGCGGGGCAGGGTCATGCGAAAAGGGTTTACATTGATCGAGGTCATGTTGGCGGCGGCCATTCTTGGGATCGGAGCGCTTGGTGTCCTTGGGATGCTGACGACGGTGATCCGTCAGAATGGGGTGACTCAGGATCGTACGGCGGCCACGTACCTCGCCGAATCGGTGGTGACGCGGATAGAGCTTGGTGCGAAACTCAAATGGAGTGCCCCGGCCGGGAATACGGACTATCCTGAATGGGGGATGGTCAGAAAGGCCGAGATGAGCCCCGGCACCTGGCTTTCGGCGCCCCATCAGGTCGACAAGACCGGGGTGGTGTCGAGCGATGCGGCGAACAACCGGTTCAGGGTGAGTTATTATGTGTTGCCGGTGCCGAGCACGCTGGATTCGATTGATCAGAATCGGATTTATAACGGTCATTCGGTTCGCGGTGCCGTGCGCATCGACTGGTCGCTCTCAGGCAACACGCAATGTACCGGGAATGTGGGCACACTCGACTCGCGTACCGCGGCGGGCAAGGACTGCGATATGGTGACGTTGCCGTTTGCCGTCAGTGATGACATGTAACTGACATGTCTTAAACAAAGTGTGCGTCATGCGTCTGATGTTCCGGGCGCATCCCGTCGGTGAGCCTTGCCGCGATTTGGCGGCATGGTCGGAGAACTCGGAAATCGTGGGCTTTTTGGTGTCAGGAGTGCCCTTATGAAATATCGCGGTTTTTCACTGGTCGAACTTCTCGTCACGGTCTTCATCACATCGATCGTCGTGATTGCGGCGTACCGTCTGATGACGGGATCGAATGAGAATTTTCGCGATCTCGATGCGCGTCGAATGCTCGATGCCAATCTTCGCAATGCCGAACTCCTCCTCCAGCGCGACCTCAGCCGCGCCGGTTATGCGTCGGGGTTCAATTCGAGCGCTTTGAGTGGCGGGTGCAAGGCGCGTCTGATGAAGTCGGGTGAACCCGATTATCTGGCCTTTCAGCACCATCGCGATGCGAACCAATTTTCGGAATTTCGGATTGTGGCCTCCCTTTCCGACTTTCAGGGATTTTCGGTGAGTTGTGCCGACGGACCGGTGCTTCAGATTACCAATTCGATCGTCAAGCCGTTGGTGGCGCATCAGGTTGAGGAAACCAATCCCTCCAATGATGTGGCCCAGAATGAGGAATTTGACGCGATTTTTGACCGCCAGTTTCGCGGGGCATCGGCGGTCGAGCTGACGACGCCAACGGGGGATACCCTCATCGTGCCCATCGCAAACGTCAATAATGCGACCCATCAGATCACGTTGGCGCGGGACATTTCTCAGCTCCAGGGTGTCTGCAACATGGAGTTGCTCAACAGCTGTGGGAGCGTCGATCCCAATTCGCCCTCGACCGTGACGGTCAATCCCATTGTCGCCATCAATTATCGCGTCAACAACAACAATCTCATGCGGTGCATCACGCCGGTTTTTGCCAACAATGTGTTTCCGGCCAATCCAAGCGGGGCGCATAATCCCGGCGATCCTCCGTCGGTCAACGTGCCCGACGGGTGGAGCTGTGAGGTGCTCGTCGAAAACATCGCGTACTTCGATCTTTTCCCCCTCACCGACGGCAATCAGTTGAAAAACATTTACGGCGAAATGGCGGGGAATCAGGGGATGGGACATGCGCCGTCCCAGGCGGGGGCGCAATTTAATCCCAGCTGGTCCCACGTGAGGCTCGGCGAGCTTCAGGGACTTGCCTATCGGTTTGGGGCGTGGAGTTCGCGTGAGGCGAGCAATCCTGCAAATATACCTGGTCAAACGTATCAGAGTTACAAGTTTGACGAGGATGGGGCGGGGCATGCCTATCAGCACGTGGCTGGCACATCGCTGTTTCGGACGCGTCGCGAGACTGTCGAAACCTCAGATGCGGCTTTGGCCGATGTTCCATAGGAGGGAGTCATGAACTCAAAAACATCAAAACAAATGCGTTCGGGTGTCGCGCTCATTATCGTGCTTCTTATCGTCCTTTCGGCCACCGCCGTGGCCCTGCTCTCAATGCACGTCATGCTCGATGACATGCGCATGGATACCGCGTTTCATTACAATCGCCAGGCCGCGATGGCCGCGCGCGCCGTTTCCGTCCAGCTCAAAACCCGTGCAGGCGATATCGCCCAGGACGACTGTGTGAGAAGCCGTCGCACCGCCATTATCGATGCCATGAGTACGGGCGTGTACACCCCGGTTGCTCAGAAACAGATGGACGGCGGCGATCAAAATGCGCTGACGAAAGAACGCCTTACGCAGTTTACCGGTCTTGGCGACACCCCCCCGAGCATTGGCGATAACACGCGTCTTGCCGGCGACCTCTCTCGCCGTACCTCGCTCAAGGCGACGACCGGCAATTTCAGCGAGTCCTCGCAGCAGATCGCCGGTTTTTCGGACTCCGACGCCTTCCATCAGTACAACATGACGGCGAACAGTTACGCGGTCATCGGTCGTCCGGTGAGCCCTCGGAACAACGATTATTATCTTCTTTCTGAGATCAACACGCGCGTATCTGGGTTCAAGCGCGAGTTCGGCGTGTATGACATTCAGCCGATCAACTGCAATTAGCGTTGCGTGGGATGGCGTCCCTATGCGGCACAAGCCGCATACGGGACCGCCGCTGGGCTATCGGCCCTTTGGCCCGATACGCCCAGCTTTTTTTGTGCCGCCATTCGGCGGCGTGTTGACGTCAGGGGTGTCTGGTGATGCCTCCGGCGCGGGGGGGTATGCGGAGACGGGGGTCTGACTTGTCATGTGAGCTCTTGGGTGTGCGCTGTCGTAGACCTTGACGATGCGTTCGTAGTGGTTGTGGGTGTAGCGCGCCGTCGTCGAGAGCTGTGCGTGACCGAGCATTTCCTGTATGGCACGCATGTCGGCGCCCGCTTCGAGGAGGTGGGTGGCAAAGGCATGTCTCAGGCCGTGTGGTGAGACATCATCGCTGACGCCTTTTTCGATTTCTTCCTGGTGGAGGAGTCGTCGGATGCTTCGCGCCGTGATGCGGGAACCCCGTGCATTGAGGAGAAGCGCGCATGGATCCTGTGCGCCATTTTTGTCGACGAGGGTTGGGCGTGCTTCGGTCAGATACCGCCCGATGAGGTCGATCGCCGTCGTCGTGACCGGGATTTCGCGTTCCTTTTTTCCCTTGCCCAGGATTCGGATCCAGCCTTCGATAAAATCGATGTCACGCAGGTTGACCGAAACGAGTTCGCTGACGCGCAGTCCGCTCGAATACATGAGTTCAAACGCCGTGAGGTCCCGGAGGGTGAGTGCCGAGGCGTTGGGGGGAATTTCGAGGAGAATGTTGATCTGATCGACGGAGTATGTGGGGCGCAGCTGTTTTGGGATTTTGGGCGACTGGAGGTTTTCAAACGGGCTTTTTTCGAGCAGGTGTTGCCGGATGAGGTAATGGACAAACGATCGGATGGCCGAGATTTTACGCGCTCTGGAGGCCGGCGTCTGCTCGCCGAGATCTTCGCTGAGCCATTCTCTCATGCGCTGTCTTGTCAGAGATTCTGCGGTGATGTGCGGTTCGCCACGGTTTTCAAAGTAGCTGACGAGCTGGCAGATGTCCCCGGCATAGGAGGCCATGGTGCATGCGGAATATCCTTTGAGTTTGAGAGACTGGATGAAGCTGTCGATATGGTTTTCGAGAATGACGGTCATGAATTGGGGTCTCCTTTTGTCCCCTGGGGGACAGGATCGCGCCTTTTGGTCGGTGTGACAAAAAAAGGTGGTATATGATAAGGCGCGCCTAGGCATGGAGAAGGAGCAGACCTATCCCGAGTCTGGCGGTGGGTGCCATTTCCAAAAGGTGAAGTGAAAACAGATGGAACAGAGCAAAAAAACGATATTTCTCACGGGGGCGACGGGCACGATGGGACGCGCAGGTCTTGTCGAACTGTCGAAACGCCTTGATCATTTCAATGTAGTCGTGCTGGCGCGTCCCAGTCAGGTCAACCGTGAAAAGCTCGCTCCCTATGAAGGGAAAATACGCGTTGTATGGGGCGATCTGACGCGCTATGAGGATGTGTTGGATGGCGTGACGGGGGCGGATTATGTGCTTCACGTCGGCGGGATGGTGTCTCCGGCGGCGGACTATCGTCCCAAATCGACGAGGCGGGTGAATCTGACGGCGGCCGAACATATCATCCGGGCCGTGCTGGCCCAGCCCGAAGCGCGGCAGCCGCGCGTGGTGTACATCGGATCGGTGGCCCAGCTGGGGCCCCGCAACGAACCCGTGCACTGGGGACGCACCGGCGACCCCATTCAGATCAGCGTGTACGATCATTATGCGATATCCAAGACGATTGCCGAGCGCATGTTTGTGGATTCCGGGATCAAAAAATGGGTGTCGTTGCGGCAGTCAGGGATTCTCTATCCAGCGATTTTGAAGAACTACGATCCGATCATGTTCCACGTGCCCATTCGTGGGGTGATTGAGTGGGCGACGGTGGAAGACAGCGGTCGTCTTCTGGCCAATGTGTGCGAAGATGATGTGCCGGAAGAATTTTGGAATCGTTTTTATAATATTGGAAGCGGGGCGCAGTATCGTCTGTCCAACTATGAATTTGAATGTCGCCTTCTCGATGCGATTTCATGTCCGCGTCCCGAAAAGATATTTGATGCCAACTGGTTTGTGCTGAGGAATTTTCATGGTCACTGGTATGAAGATTCGGATGTGCTCGAAGGGTATCTGCATTTTCGTGAGAACATCCCGGTGGATGATTATTTCCGGCAGATGGGGCGAGAGGTTCCTTGGTACTATCATCTGGCAAAAGTGTGTCCGTCCTGTCTGATCAAACTGGGGATGCGTCCGATGGCCTATAAAAAGGACTTGGGTACGCAGGACTGGATTCGGACGCGACACGAGCAGCGGATTGCGGCGTATTATGGAAGTTATGAAAAGTACAAAGCGATACCGCCGTGGAAGGATTGGGATTTGTCGCGTCCGAGCGAAACGCCAGTGCGGCTCGATCATGGGTTTGACGAGACCAAACCCGTGGAGATGCTTTCGGTCGATGATTTGCGTCAGGCGGCGGAATTTAGGGGAGGGCGTTGTATGGCCGACACCCTGGTGGACGTGTCGAAGCCGGAGCGCTGGACCTGTCATGCCGGTCATGAATTTTCGGCATCGCCCAACCTTGTGTTGTTTGGCGGACACTGGTGTCCTGAATGTATGCCCATGCCTTGGAACGATGACGAGGTGGCGCGGAATAATCCGTTTTTTGCGCAGGTTTGGTATGCGGCGCATGATAAGGATGAACATCATTTTTATGATGAACATATTTTTGACGGTTGGGAAGACTAGCGCCGCCTGGGGTGGAGCTTTGACAGGAGCATTATGAAAAAGCAGGAAATTCGGCACACGACGATTCTCGCGGTACGTCGCAACGGGAAGGTGACCATAGCGGGAGACGGTCAAGTGACGCTTGGGAATATGTCGATCAAACACGGCACGCAAAAAGTACGGTCGCTTGCGAATGGGCAGGTGATCGTGGGGTTTGCGGGTTCCGCCGCCGATGCGATTACGTTGTTTGAACGTCTCGAAAGCAAATTGAACGAACATAATAACGAACTGATGCGCGCGGCTGTCGAGCTGGCCAAGGATTGGCGGACCGACAAATATATGAAGAATCTCGAAGCGATGCTTTTGTGTGCGGACAAGAATGTCACGCTGACCATTTCAGGTACGGGGGATGTGATCACGCCTGATCATGATGTCATGAGCATCGGATCGGGGTCTGGTTATGCGTTTGCGGCTGCCTTGGCGTTGATGGAAAACACGTCGCTGTCGAGTGAGGAAATAGCCCTCAAGTCGATGAAAATAGCGTCTGGACTTTGTATTTATACAAACGATCATATTATTTCCAAAACGATCGATGCCGTTTTGGATGAAGGATAGAAGATATGGGGACAAAACTTCCGGACACGCTGACCCCGGCACAGGTGGTGTGCGAACTCGACAAATACATCATTGGGCAGCGTGAGGCGAAGCGCGCGGTGGCCATTGCGCTTCGCAATCGCTGGCGTCGTCTTCAGATCAAGGGTGGGTTGCGCGAAGAGATCTCGCCGATGAATATTTTGCTCATTGGTCCGACAGGGGTGGGCAAGACTGAGATAGCGCGTCGTCTGGCGCGTCTTTCGCGCGCGCCGTTTATCAAGGTTGAGGCTTCGAAATTCACCGAGGTGGGGTATGTGGGGCGCGACGTCGAAAGCATGGTTCGCGATCTCATGGAAGTTGGTATAAAACTCGTGCGTGAGGAGTTTACCGAGAATATTCATGCGCGCGCACGCAAGGATGCCGAAGAGACGGTGGCTCAGGCTGTGGCATTGAGTCGTGGTGAGTCCTTTGACAAGATGTCGCAGGCCGACAAGGATGAACTGATCGAACTTTTGAGATCCGGGGCGCTTGACGATCGTTATGTCGAACTTCTCATGCCCGAAAAACACGAGGTGTCGTTTGATATTTTTGCGCCCATGCACGGCAACAGGGAGCAGGAATCGGCCATTTCGGATTTCTTCAAGAAACTGGCGCCATCGAAGAAAGTCACGCGCAAACTTCTCGTCGCCGAAGCGGTGCAGCAACTCCAGAATGACAACGAAGAAGCGCTCATTGACAAGGATGCCATCGAACGCGAGGCGTTGCAGCGCGTCGAACAGATGGGGATCATTTTTATCGATGAAATCGATAAAATTGCGGCCAACGGCCATGGAGGCGGTGGACAGCCGGATGTGTCGAGAGAGGGGGTTCAACGCGATCTTCTGCCCATCATTGAGGGTTCGAGCGTCAAGACCAAATATGGTTTTGTCAAGACTGACCACATTTTGTTTATCGCCAGCGGTGCCTTTCACGTGTCGAAGCCGTCGGATTTGATTCCCGAACTTCAGGGTCGTTTTCCCATCCGGGTGACGCTTGACAAACTGACGCGCGACGATTTTGTACGGATTCTTTCGGAGCCCGACAACAACCTCATCAATCAGTACAAGGCGTTGCTTGGCACCGAAGGGGTGGAGATTGAGATTGATGGCGACGCCATTGCGGCGATGGCCGAGGCGGCATGTCGTGCCAACGAAAAGATGCAGAACATTGGCGCGCGCCGCCTTCACACGGTTATCGAGCGCGTTTTTGGGGACATTTCGTTTGAGGCTGCCGACATTCCTTCCAAGACGTACGTCATCGATCGGGCGTATGTGCAGAGACAGCTTGTGGGTCTTGTCGAGGATGTGGATATGGGCAAATATATTTTGTAAAGGGAAGGATGTTTCATCCGATAGAAGTGGAAGTGGAGGCAAGAGATGCGCGCGTATTTTTTGTGGGCTGTGTTGGCGGCGGTTTTTGCGGTTCCGTCGTTTGTCTGGGCCTCTCCGACAGTGACGCTCAACGGGGTGGATGTGACTGGGGTCAAGAATCAGCGGTTTACGAATGTGACGGTGGAATTTGATGGTTCGGGCAACATCGTGTTGACGGCGCCGCAGTATCGCATTGTGGAGCAGTCGTCGTCTGGTCCGGTGCCTCCGAGCGCGACGCGTCCCGCCGAGTTTGTGGCATCCGCCGACACGGTGGTTCCGTCGGCAGGGAATGCCGGTCCGGCCAGGCTTCCCGATGACGGAAACCCCACGTATGTGCTTGCGCTTTTTAATGCGCCGGGTCTGTTGGGGTATAACGTCGATGTGCTTGTCAACGGTCAGTTTGTCAAAACCCTTGTCCAGGGGCAGTCGCAACAGACCTGTGATATTTCGCGCTATCTCGTCAAAGGGTCCGAAAACAGCATTCAGTACCGCATGGTCATGGCGGCCGATTCCGGGACGTCTTCAAAGGCCACGGTGAGTCTGAGTCTGGCCAAGGCGACTCATGCCCAGGGGGCCGCCGTCGAGCTGACCGGCGAATATGCGCCGATTGTCATTCGCGGGCTTGACGGGGCCAAAACGTATACGGTGACGTTTATCGTTCCGTGAGAATTTTTGGGGCCGAGATGTCGAGTTTTGGCCGATATCGAGGTGTATCCGACGGCATGGTTGGCAGGAGCGCGCGGCGTATCGGCGTAGGCCGATAGCCGCGCGCCAAAAGGCGTATGCCGCCCTGAGGGGCGGCATAGCCGCGGCCGGTGGCGTATGAAATAGCCACCGGCGCAAGAAATGGGATATAAAATATCAAAGAAAGAGGTGTTTTGTGGAGAATGAACAGATTTTTGGGGGCGATGAACCGATAGAAATCGAGGGGCGACATTCGATTTATAACGAAAGCGGGCGTTTTGTGCCGATGCGGGCGCTCCATGACCGGGTTGAGAAGCTGTACAGGTGGATTGGGCAGGCGGAATCGGAGGTCAGCATTGTGGTGATGACGGACGAGGCGATACGCGCGCTCAACAAGGAGTGGCGTCATGTCGATTCGGCGACGGATGTGCTGTCGTTTCCGATGCGCGAGGGGGAGGATGCGGAGACGGCGGCGTCGTTGCCGTTGGGCGATGTGGCGATAAGTCTTGATACGGCGGAGCGGTATGTCGCTTCGTGTCACCACAAGGAGCGTCTGGATGCCCAGGGGGATGCGCCGTTGACGGAGACGTGGTCGTTGCTCGATGAACTGACGTTTCTCATCATTCATTCGACGTTGCATTTGCTTGGGTTTGATCATGCAGAACCCGAGGAGGACCGGGTGATGCGCGCCAGGGAGCGCGAGTGGATGCAGGTGGTGCTCGAATTGGAAATGTCGAAAGAAGGATAAAAAAAGCCGGCTTTGAGGCCGGCTTTTTTGTGGAGAAGGGGGATTAGCTGCGTCTGCGCCGCATCAGGAATGCGCCGCCAAAGAGGGCCATGGCGAGTGCGGCCAGGGGGGTAGGGGCGGGCGTGAGGGGGGTGGCGGTGCAATCGTCGCTGACGTGATTGGGTTT
>CAMCLY010000106.1 GCA_945875805.1 uncultured Myxococcales bacterium
GTGGGGGGACTTCGTCCCCCCACACAAAAAAACTTAACGAGAAGGTTTAGGGCTGTCCGAAATTTTTCCCTCGCGAATGAGAGGCATCGTCTGTTCCCATTCTTCGGCAGAAATGCGGTTTGTGGCTTTTAAGGCGTTCCCCACATTGATCATTTTGTTCAGGCGGGAACTCGACAGTTTTCCGTCGATGTATTGGCCGCCAAAGATGATCGGATTTGGCAGAATGGCCGCCAAAAAAAGCGACTCCCGAAGCGTGAGCTGTGACATGTTCTTTTTAAAATAATACTCTGCAGCCGCGCGCACTCCGTATATATCTTTAGCAAAATGTGCAAGATTTAAATAAAATTCAAAGATGCGAATTTTGGGCAATGTCTTTTCCATTTGCCATGTGAGGAAGGCTTCCTGGAATTTGCGCGAGGCCGTCTTGTCGTGGTTTAAAAACAAATTTTTGACCACCTGTTGTGAAATCGTCGATCCGCCTCGCACGATTTTGTCGGCTTTGAGATCTGCAATAAGGCTTGCTCGAATGGCGCGGATATCAAAACCGGGGTGGGTAAAAAACTTCCCGTCTTCGGAGGCGACGAATGCGTACGCCGTATGGCGAGGCAAATCGTAGAATCTGACCCATGAGGTATCGCGGGGTCCAATTTCGATGGGCACTGTGGCCGCATGGATCCGAATCATAAACGCATCACCGCGCAGGAGTTCAAAATTACTGCGAGGATCAAACGCCAGCGTTTCGACCTGGTCCAAATCAAAATCCGTTTCCAGGACGAGCGCGTCGAGATTGGCTTCGTCATACGACAGGCCAAGTTGAATCCCAAATTCGCCGGACAGCCGGTATCCGGTCAGCATAGGCGCGAACCCTTTCGGAAGGGATTCGATAAAATCGGCGCTCTCGCCATGGAGCGCCAGGGAGGCATCAAATCGTCCCTTCTCCGAACTGCGATCGCGCAACAATCGGAACTCAAACGGGATTTTGCCCATACTTCCCGAGGCCGATGTGATCGAGAGAAGGTGATGCGCCACATCCATGCCGCCGGTCATGGAAAGAGACACATTGATGTCCGTCAACGGATCCCGGGCGAGTATGGGCGATTCGAGCGAACCGCCGTGCATGGCGACATTGAGATCGAACGTGGCGCGCTGCGCGCCCAAATCCACGACCGTGTGAACCAGGCCTGTCAACGGGAGCGACGTGATGCGAAGCTTTTCGGCAAAATCGGCTTTTCCCAAAAACGGCGCGAAATCAAAAGCCTGTGTATCGAACGTCAGGGCAAGGCGTCGGCTGGCGATATCATATCCCCCAAAAACGCGCGCCGCCGTCTCGCCGTGTTTCAGGCTGACTCCACCGCCGAGGCGCTGGGATTCATAGGCATAAAGCCATTCCAGGTGCGCAAAATCAAACGCATATTCTCCAGACAGATCCGGTAAAATGGAATCTTCTTCGACGTGCGCATCACAATGGCCGCGTTCGACCAAAAACACGCTCCGCGAGTCGTTCTGACCGATTTCGACGTTGTGCAGCTCAAGAGCGCGAATTTCAACCCCTCCATGCGAGAGGTTTTCGAGATTGACCTGCGTAACGTGCAGACCGTCCGCAAACTCCCCTCCGGCCACCCGTGCCACAAAGCAGGTTTCCTTCTGGCTGTCGTCCGTGCGTTGCACGCAGATATCCATGGGTTGCTGCGTGAGCTGCAGTTCGCCCGATTCGCGCGAGGGAATCCGGACTTCTTCATAGGGAACCGAGAGATGCGCCCGAAATCCGTGGTAATCGACCTCAAAATTGCAGTCCTGGCAGGCCAGGACGGGAAGCGTCCGCGCTTCTCCTGCGGCGTTCAAATCGCTTTCCCCCGCGACATTCCCGCCAGCCAGATTGCGTCGCACGGTGTCGAGCCATTTGCGGTCCGGACTTCCGGAATCGAGCCAAAAATGCGCCCGCGCGCGTTCTATTTCAATTCGCGAGGCATCCAGATCGCCCACAAACATGCCAAGCAACGCAGGGTACACCGTCACGGTCCCCATCTCAATGGGCTGGACGCCGGGCATATCGGGCCTAAACCGCACATCGCTCAGCAAAATCCCGGTCAGCCCCTGTGCCTGCACGCGCGAGAACTCAAAACTTCCCCCCATTGCCGCGCCAAGCCGCGCGAGTTTGGGCGTCAGACGCGCCTCGAGATACACGCTCGTCCTGACCCCGTAACTGGCACATAAAACGAAAAAAACGACGGCACATCCGATGGTCATCCATATCCGCCACCGCCCGTTTTTGACCTTTTTATCCGTCGTTCGCTTCATCCAGCACTTCCTTGTGCATGTTCCCTCCCCCGCCGCGAGTTAAACGCGATAATGCGTCTGATGGCAAATTTTCGGCTTTGCCGGAGGCAACAGACGAAGTTTGCGCCCATGTATTCATATTTGTAGATATCGTTTGTTGTTTTTGTTGGGGGGGAAGTCTCCCCCCACGTCGCTATTTGCCCCTGCGGGCAAATACGCGCCGCCCCCCTCGCCGACTTTATATCTATCTTTTAGAAAATCGCCTTGTTTTGTATCGCCACGATCGAATTAAAGAATGCGGTTCCAGATGATGCCCCCAAAATCACGCGAATGCCGTGAAATAGATGGAATGACGCGCAAATCGGCACAAAAAAAAGGGAAGCGCACGCTTCCCTTTTTTGTACAATCCCGTGAGACAAATCCTATCTGCCGTTGGTGGACCAATGCACTTCGTCGCCGTTGCCATACCATTTAAAATTGCTGATACCGGCGTTCTGAAGGGCCTTGTCCAGAGCTCTTGCGTTGGCAATCCAACCGCCCTGATTCCCACCTGTCTGCACCGTGGTCGAACCGTAAGCAAAGCTTCCGGGCAGCGAACTGATCGTCATGTCGAGGGCATGGCCGTAAATATGATTTGAGTTCAGCCCCACGGCATTGTTGCCGATGCCAAAGGCGTTGCGCGCCGCGATGGCCCCACTTTGCGTGCCGTTGACATCGATGCCATACTTATTGAAGATATCCATGACCTGGCTGGTTTTGCTGAGATATCTCGCGTAATACATCACCGCGGCGCGCGCCGGATGTCGCAATGTCGACGTGATGTTGACCGCACCGCCGGCGTCACGGATGCCGCCGATGACATTTTCGGCGGTCGTTTTAAATTCGCCTTCGAGCGTATCGAGGGTTTTTCCATTGATGAAGCCGTGCTGTGTACACCAGTCCGGCGTGTTGCTGCCCAGCGTGTGTGTGTTGGAAATGTTGTATGTCGGCGTGATGCCGGCCGAGGTACAGGAACCACTTCCAAATTTTCCGTCCACATCGTGAAGTCCCTGTTTTTTCTGCCATGCGGCGATTTTCTGGACGTCATTCAAAGTAAACGCAGAACCGGAGTCACCGCCGACGACGGATTTGATTTTTTGTATGGTTTCGGCGCTGTAATTTTTGTTGTTGTTCCAGTTCAGGGCGTTTGAAGCTTCGGAGGCAGACAAAATGCCGGAGGCGGTGGATTGTTCAGATTCGCCCGGATTTGCCTGTTCTGGCGTTTTGTTTTCGGGTTTGGCCTGTTCGGGTTCTTTGGTCTGTTCGGGTTCTTTGGCCGGCGTGGAAGTCTGGCTTGCTTTGAGGGCAGCGAGCGTTTTTTTACCGCAGATGCCGTCGACATCGTTTCCGGTAAACCCGTGGGCGGCCTGCCAGTTGGCGATGGCCTGTGAGGTCACGGGCCCCGGGACACCATCAACGTCATTGCCCGTGAGTCCAACGGCGGTCTGAATGAAACACCATGTGTCGTAGCTGTAACCATATCCCCGGTTGGTACGACTCGCCTTGTTGATATTGATCTTGACGTTGTTGGTCGTTCCGGTTCCCGTCGAAGCGGTCGACGTCGACTCGCCCCCGGTGCTGGAGGTGTCTGTCGTTTCGGTTTTGGTCGCCACCGCACCGCCGCCCTGTTTGGCCGAACGGACGAGGGCCGCTTCTTCTTGCGCTCGATTCGGTGAATCGTTTTTGGCCCATTTACTGTCCAACATTTCGTCGGCAGCTTTTTCGTAATCTCCCGCAGCAAATGCCGCGATAGCCTTTTTGAAATCGCCAAAACCGGCCTGACCGAGTTGGAACACCATTTCGGTGACGACATCCTGGACGATCTGAGGACTCGTGGAAAACCATGCATACTGACCTCGCAGGTAGATGATGATTTCCTTGAGTTTTTCGGCCAGGACGACTTCGGCCACGCTTTCGGGCATGGACTGGCTGTATTGGCTGTATTTGCCCAGGCAATCGACTTTGAACCCATATCCGATGGTCAAAAATCCGGCGGGACAGGTGTAAGGGAGGAAAGTACGGTTGGGGGCTGTGCCCGTCGTCTTGCCCGTGCCTTCGTGGCGCTTGACGGAGGCGATCAGGGATGACGAAACGCCACCGCTTGATCCCTGGGTCTTTTGCTCGTTGGCGGCACTCGCCGTGGAGTCATTGGTGGCTTGAGCCTTATTGGCTGTGTCCGTTGCCTTAGCGGCCTTTGCTGTCTGGGTGGTTTGAACTCCTGCCATTGTCATTTTACGTTCTCCTTATGCAAAGGTGTCATACTCAAACAAAATGCACCGGGAAAACTTTAATGATTTTTAACAGGTGGGGCAATGGATGTTTTTACGAAGTATCCATAATAAAGTGAAAAATTAAGACACATAGAAATGGGACGAGGTTCCACCCACACATCCCATGACCTCCGACACACGTGTGCCGCATGCCCATTTGACGGGGGACGAAAAGGGCCAACGACAAGGACGACATGCGGGGACTGCGAGGAAAACCCGACGTGCGCGTGAGAAAAGAGCAAAGAAACCCGCCCCTGGGTATGGGCGCGAGGGGGTCGCGGCGTATGCGCGCAAGGCCGCAGGCCTGAGCACATAGCCGCGCAGGGGGAGACTTCCCCCTCCACACCAAAAAACATGTGTGTCAATCGTCGATGTCGTAATCCTGTGTGATGCGCATGAGTGTGCCCATGGAGCGGGCTTCGTCTTCGGCGGCCTGGGCCAGGAGGCGCATGTCGATGGGGACGCGGGCGGCCGAGGCGGCGATGGCGGCCTTGAGAATGGCATTGCGGATGTGACCGCCGCTCATTTCAAACGTGCGGGCAAGCCATTTCCAGCGGATGTCGTCCGAGACGGGGGCGTTGGGGGGCATCATGCGCTGCCAGAGTATGGCCCGGGCGTCCTCGTCCGGCATGGGAAAATCGATGATAAAACGTATGCGGCGCCGGAAGGCATCGTCGATGCTCTTGGACAGGTTTGTCGTCATAATCGTCATACCGTCATAGGATTCGAGCTTCTGGAGCAGGAAGTTGACCTCGAGGTTGGCATATCTGTCGTTGGAGGATTTGACGTCCGTGCGTTTGGAGAAAAGGGAGTCCGCCTCGTCGAACAATATGATGGCCTGTGCCTTGGCGGCCTCATCGAAGATTTTGGCGAGATTTTTTTCGGTCTCGCCGATGTATTTATCGACGATTCTGGAAAGATCGACGCGATAGAGGACTTTCCCGAGGTGGTGGGCGAGGGCGCAGGCCAGGAGGGTTTTGCCGGTGCCGGGCACGCCGGTAAACAGGACGGAAAGGGCGTTTCCATAGGGGGATTTTTGCCGGAACCCCCATTCGTCCAGGACGTTGTGGAGGTTGTTGGCATAGGCGAGGATCTGATCGACCTGGGCTTTTGCATCCTGGGTGAGGATGACGCCGGAGAGGGGGACATCCGAGACGGTGATGTCGGCCAGCGTGCCGAGGTCGTGGTCAAAACTGCGTCGGATTTCGTTCAAAATATGGTGTGACTGGAGGGTCTGTCCGGTATTTCGCCGGGCTTCGGCCGAAGTTCTGACCACGTTAAAGATCTGTCCTGCGGGAAGTTTGTAGTTTTGCGAAAACGTGTGGGCGAGAATGTCGGTGTCCTCTTTTGAACAATAGGGGGCCAGGGCCTTTCGCCACAGGCGCCGCGAGGCGTTGAGTTCGGGAGGGGCGATGTGCAGCGTCAGAGGCGTGTTGAAGGCGGCGTCGATAATTTTGTGGGGCGTGCGGGCGAGGAGGATAAGGGTGCCCGAAAAATCGCGGCAGAGCTGTGCGATGTGTGAGGCGTTGCGTTCGATCTGCAGGGCCAGATCGGAATTGAAATCCAGGCTGTCGAGACGGAGCATGAGCGCGTCGCCGTGCATCAGGGCGTTTCTCATAATTTCCGCGATGTGTTCGCGGACGGGGTGTTCCGGGGCATAGAGAAATTCCCGCGTCAGATCGATTTCCACGGGCCGCTTTTTTTTGAGAGACAGAAGCGCCGCTATGACGACCGTACGTCGCCCCGAATGGGGCTCGCCCGTCATACAGATGCGCGGGTTGGGGGACTGGAGCGAGTAAAGCAGGGCCTCGCGCGTTTCGTCCTCGAGCCACACGTTCTTGAACGGAATGGCCGGGGCCTGAGAGAGGGACGCCGGGGCGGAGGATTGTCCGGTGAATGCGTCAATGACGCACTGTTCTACAGAAAGCGGCGCATACGCAAGCGGCGTATGGTTTGGAAATTTGGCATGCCTTTCGGTGATGACGAGCCGCATGCGACGCAGGGTTCCGGACTCCGAAAACCGCGAGTAGATTTCGCTAAACGTGCGCCCCGGGCGCATGAGCAACTCGCATATAAAGGACACGGTGGGCTGTCGAACCGAAAAATCCGCCCATGCCACGGACATCATTCTCAGGATAGCCTCCACCGACATGGCCATGACGAGCGTCGAAAGGATGTCAAACTCAATCTCATCGAGCGCAAAGTGACGAAGAATACGTATCATGGGAATGTCGGGCGCTTCGTGGATAATGGTGGCCATTTGTGCATGAAGGAGAATCAAGGAATTCTGAATGGCCTCCGCTTCCGGAATGTGATGAAGTTTCAGCCATTGATATGGGAAAGCGTCCAAATCGGTGTGTCCAACATATCGACTGAGTTCTTCGCCACCGACGCAACTGTCAGAATACGTGTTGTGATCGCTGACGAGTCTTTCGGGGTATTCTCTCATGTATAAAAGAATATATTGAAACGTTCTGTCCCGACAGAGCCCGAGCATCACCGTCTGAAGTTCATCCTCCGACATGCCCTGGACTTGTGTTTTCCAGCGTTCGATGAGTTGCTGATACCGTTCTACATTTTCTTGTTCGATCTGTGCGTCGCGGCCTGTCAGTTCGCCATTATCGTCGATAGGATTCTGTGCGTCGCGGCCTGACGGTTCGCCATTATCGTCGATAGGATTCTGTGCGTCGCGGCCTGTCGGTTCGCCATTTACATCTACAGAAACATCGACTTTTTTCTTGCGGCTTTTTTGGGGGGGATTGGATGTCAAAAGTTCTTCGTCATGGGAGGGATCTTTTTTTTTACGAGGCATAAGGCATCATGAAAATAAGTGCGCCAGGACGCAGTCGTATAAGAGAAAAAGCCCCGGCAGATAAGCCACCGGGGCGTCCATAAAGAGCGGGGATAAGATCCTTATTTCAATTTTGCAAACTGGAAGTGCATCCAGTCATATCCGCATTCGCGTCCTAGCGAGACGCCGCCGTTGGATTCCACGATTTCCCAGAACTTTTTGGCCTTGGATGACGCCAGAGGTTCCTTGCCGTTGGATTTCATGGGGTTGCGGCCGGCGTCTATGTCGATGGCGATGCCCCATGAGTGAATGGACCACGAATTGCCGCCGCGCACCTTGCGTTTGTTGTAACATCCACTGTACTGGTTCAGGCCGAGGTCCTCGATTTCCTCCTGTGTATAGGCCGCCGCCGTCTGGGCGAATATGTTGGTCACGCGGTCGGCCACTTTTTCATGAACCTTGATGGTCGCGGAACTCGATCCGTAATACATTTTGTAGGGCGTCGTGACGGCCTTGAGCTTGCTTCCGGCCTTGTCGACGTGACCGTATATCGAGGTGTTGTTGCGCACCGATGTCTGGGTTGGAATCTCCGAGTTGTCAACCGGCGTCGTCTCCACTTTGCCGCCGGCCTCATGCGGATCCGACGATTTGGTGTTGGGTTTGGGTTTGGTTTCTTTGGTGTCGGCCCCGTCGGGGAACATCCTGGCCAGGGTTTTGGGGCCGCAGATGCCGTCGACGTCGTCTCCCTTGAATCCGTTGTCCCGTTGCCAGTTGGCGATTTTTTGCGTCGTGATGGGCCCCACATAGCCGTCGACATCGCTGCCAGACAGGCCCACCGCCTTTTGAATTTTCTTCCATTTGGATTTGCTGTATCCGTACTTTTTGTTGTACTTGACGGCTTTATAGACATCAATGGTGACGTCCATCCGGGTATTTTCTTTCTTTTCTTTGGCCGCCGGTTTGGCCTTGACGTTTGAATCCGGCTTGGAGGGTTCAGCCGTTTTCAACGTCACCGGCGCGCCGGACTGATACCGTCCGTAATAGAATAATGCCGCATCAATACGCCGCTGAAGATCGAGATAATATCGGCCATCGTATACATTTAATACAAAACGGCTCTTCTTTACACTCCCCGACCGATCCGACAGGGAAATGTATTCGGGCAACGTAGCAAACTTTTCTGCGTTGTAATTCATGGGCCGCTCAAAAATGGCACAAAAGGCTCCGGCACAGTATTTCGGATTATCGGCATATTCCTTATTGGTGAGAATGCCTTTGAGTTCCGGCCCAAGTTCCGAGTACATAAAATCGAGCTGATACCCAACATTTTTCCAGTCGCCCTTGGGAGCATTGTCGCGCAACTTTTCTGCCCGCGAACCATGCCACGAACACAATCCGCCATCGACGCCCCCCTTGACGTTTTCGGTCATGGCGACGTTCATCTGACTTTCGGCCTCCATGTTCCCCATGATGCCCGCAATGCCGCCCGCCGTGAACTTGAACTTCGCCGCAGACAATCCCTGTTGCACCTCGTCCGCCCGCCGGTCATGGGCTTCCCCCTTGGCCACACTCGCGGGACGAGCCGTCATCTTGATCCCCGCCGCCGCCGCACTCGCCGGACCAAACAGCCCGTCCACTTCCAGTCCGTTCGCCTTCTGCCACGACGCCACCGCCAAAATCGTCGCTTCGTCCACCTTCCCGCTCGCTTTGGCCCCAACCGCCGTCTGCATCTGAACCACAAACCCGGCGTCATACCCCTGATTGGCATACCATTTCAGTATTTTCTTAATTTCCTCCTTGCTGAACGAAACCACGTTCTGCGTCTTTTGCGCATTGGCTGCCGCCGCCGATCCGGCATTGGTGGCCGCCTTGGGGGCACTGTCTTTCTTGCCCTTGCTTTGCTTGGTATCCTGCATCGTTGCATGATTTGCCATGGCCTGTCCTCCTTCTGTGCGTGTCTATTGATACAAACTCAATCACCGTATCTTATTTTATCACCCTTAAGGCACAGAATAAACGGATTTGCAATCCATTCATAAAAAACTGAACGATAATAAAAATGGGCTTTCTGGGGAGGGGGAAGCCTCCCCCTACGCGGCTATGTGCTCAGGCCTCCGGCCTTGCGCGCATACGCCGCGACCCCCTCGCGCCCATACCCAAGGGCGAGGTTTTCGTGATACATGAACGCCCCAAATCGAAGCCCGGACAGGGGACACCCAGACCCATGACCGGCAATTCAGACCACGGGCCCCTGTACACGTCAAAAAGGAGAATGCAAGCATGAGAGCGAGTTTTAAAAAGACCGTCGGGTTTATCCTGTTCCTCGTCTGCAATACGCCCGGCGTCGGTCTGGCCGGTGTCGGAGACGGCGCGTTCATCACGGGAAACGAATTTCAATTCGACGGGACATTCCTGCACGAGGTTCAGGGCGTCGACACCGACGAATTTGCGCAAAACGGCTGGACGTGCACGGACAACTCCTGCCAAAAAAACACTCCGGTCGAGGCTAAATGCAAGGTCGATATGGCATTCGCGTTTGCCGAAGGCGCCATGTCCCACTGGACGTGTACCGGCAGTGGCATCGAGGCCATAAAAAAAATGACCTCCGAATCGCCGGCACTCTCCGGTTTCTGGATTCGCAATCAAGCCGGTATCTGCCACGTCACCGAGAATGCCCAGCCCCAGAATTTACTCAAACTGTCACAAAATCTTTGGCAATGGTTCGTCTCTCCCCAACGATGGGAATACAGTTGCCCCAAAGACGACCTTTTCGTGGTGGCACAAGGCGCATGGGCCGATAATATGACCAATCCCCCATGCGATAACAACGGCGACCCCTGCACAAGGGTGGAGTTTTTGAGCGCCTCAAACCGTGCATGTGTCAAAAAAACAGTCGAACTCGAAGACACCATCACCACAGGACTCTGCATGGATGACAAGGGCGTCATGTCAGTCGAGGCATCCTTTGAAGGCGGATCTATGCAAAAAATTGCACTGAAACGAATTCAACACTGAAGTTTTTTTGTGGGGGGACCAGTCCCCCCACGCCCCCCGAAATGCGAAAAGGGCACA
>CAMCLY010000107.1 GCA_945875805.1 uncultured Myxococcales bacterium
ATTTGAGGTTGCTTACGACCTACGTTATGGAGTATACTGAAGATTGGCAAAAGATTGGGAGAGCATACCTTGATTTGAGTTCTCTCCAAAAATATGTCAGGTAAGGTTTGCTGGAGCTGGATTTCCAGTTTTTGCGAACTTTTTTGGACACTACCCATCAAAAAAAATGGAGTCCGATGTGAGGGTTTGTTTGTATTCGTTTGCCGTTTTGATGGTCTTGTGTGTGGCTGGAAATTTGGGGAGTGGCTGTACTCCTAGGGGAAGCGAGCCTGCATCGGATGTGCATGCGGAGGAGAGGAAAACCGGGAGTCAGGAGGAGACGGAGGGGGAAAGCACTCGGGTGCCGACGCCTGCTGAGCAGCTTATGGCACATGCGTATGGCAGTGAATATTCTGCCGAAGGGGGATGGATAAGATCCATGAACGCCTTTTGGTGTGTGAATGGAGCCGGATGTAAAAGAGACGGCATGCGATATCGAAAAGGGGATTCCATCAAACAGCCTAGGTGCGGTGGTATGGATGCCGTGGCCGACATGACGGGGTTTGAATGCGACAAAAATATCTGGCGTTGCACGGCGGAAAGTTGCGATTGCATGGGAACGCGTGTGGAGAAGGGAGCATTGTGTACGCCGGAGGGGCCTTATGGGTGCAGGGATGCCTATCTCGAAAACACGGTATGTCACCATGGGGAATCGTACTGTGGTTCTGAGAGTTTGTCTGGCAAGACTGGAACGTATGAATGCAACAGTCACTTCAACTGGAGATGTGTCGGCGAGAAATGTGGCTGTGGTGAATTCGTGTGTGCAGAGGGGGATTTGTGTGCATACGGAAGATGCATCACGCCATGTTCGGAATTGTATGATGAGGACATGGCGTCTTTGTGCAAAGAGGACAATTTTAACTCCAGATATGACGAAGGGATGGAAAAAAAAATTGTCTTTGTGGAGTCAGAACTCGGTAAAAAAACTTTTATAGATGAAGTTGAGAATTGGACAGTCCATACGTGGGAATATCCTGGAACGTGTCATGATCAATATGAAGTGTATGCCTGTGAAGGAGAAAATGGATGTCGGATGCCAGATGGACGTATCGTGCCGAGAGAGACGATCGTCGAGGCTAAAATGTATGTTTTTGATGTAAACGGGGAGATGCGGAAAAATCCATATTATTTTGACGATTTAGAAGTTTACCGTCAGCAGTATAAGCAGAGTACGCGAGAAAAAATGGGGGATTGTGTGTTGAACCCATCGGTGGATGGTGCCCCTCAATATGCATTGAATAAAGATAATACTTTTAAGGTGTGCCGTGTTCGTGTAGAATCATTTTATCCGGAGGATGGAGAGGGCAAAGAACTGATTACGTGGGACGAATATGTGGGGGGACGGTGTCTTGAGCCTTCCGAAAGGCATTCGGAAAATGCCGAACGGGTGAGTTATGACCCCGTGGTGGTGTATGATAATGAGAAGTGTGAGGGAGGAACATTCTGGTGTCGTGGAGCAGACAATACAGCCATGCCAAAACCGGACGATACAAATCATGGCTATATCTGTACAACAGTCCGCACGCTTCCGGGCAAAGACAAGGTTGGGGCGTATAAGGCCTGGGTTTGTCAGAACGACAGCTGTCAGTGTCAGGATGTTTCGTGTGGCAAAAATGAGGCGTGTGTGGACGGGGTGTGTATTTCTTCGGACTGCGAGTCGTGGAGGGATGGAAAATGTTTGTGCAATGGCGAGGAACGGCCAGAGGGGGGCAAATATGCGTGTGGACTGGTGTCACCGCATGATCAGAATGACCATCGGGCTTTGATATATAGGGATTATCAATGGGTATGCGTCGATCCCGACGGTTGTCAATGTGGAGACGAGGTGTGTAAGGCGACCGTTCACGACGGAAAGAACAAACGTTATGGGGTGTGTTCTGCCGGTAAATGTATGTATTTTAGATATGATAAGCCTTTGGAACCGGAGGAATTTAGAGAGACGACTCCGATGTGTGGTCTGGATGTGAAACCCGAACGAGGCGATTATGTCTGCACGGTGAAAGATGAATCGGATGTGCATCGGGAACATTGGTATTGCAAGGGAATATGTCCGTGTGGAGAGAATACATGCCGTAACAAAAATTACTGTAAGGACGGTGAGTGTTTTTATGAAAATGTGCATGGAGAAGCGTTGAAGGTTCCGGAGGGATTTGATCCCGACCTGGTGACGGTTATCCCATACGATCGAATGGTCATGGGGATGAAATGTGCGGTAAAGGGCGGATGTGTTTGTGGTGAGGAAAGATGCAGCGAAAACGAGGCCTGTGTCGATGGTCGATGCTTGTGTGGCGGTGAGCCGTTGAAACCTGGTTATGAGTGTAACAAATATGAACGTCAGATATGTGCCGACGAGACGTGTCAGTGCGGCCAGTATTCGTGTCCGAAGAATACGCGTTGCGTGGATGGGCAATGTGTGTGTGGGACGATGGCGTTTTTCGATTCGCAGAAAATCAGTGTTTGCGTTGACCATCATGTTTCAAATTCTGAAGATGATCTTGATTATTACCCGAAATTGTCGAAAGAAATGCGTGATGCTGGATATAAGATTGTGGGAAGATCAAAAAATGTTCTGCCTGGATCACAAACACAGTATTATTATCAGAAAATAGAAGAAAGTTTGTTAGAGCAGATATTGTCTGGAATAGAAATGGGGGTTTATAGGGAACAACAATTATATATGAGTTATTTGAAATGTCAAAAGGAATCCTGTGTATGTGGCAGTGGAACGTGTCCTGAGAATGCGATATGTCTGGATGGCTCGTGTTATTGTGGATATACAATGAAACCGATGCCTGGCGAGGACAGAAACAGTTATCGATGTGAAGAGAACGAAAATGGAACTGAGGTATGGACGAGCAGAACACTGAAGTGTGGAAATTCGATATGTCTTGGGCCGGAGGTGTTGTGCAAGAATGATGTATGTACCTGTGGCGGTATTCCGGTGCCGGGAGAGGGATATGTTTGTGATGTCCAAAAGAAGCCATCCGAGTGGAAATGGACATATCGCTGGAAATGTACATTGGATGGCGGCTGTCAGTGTGATGGAAAGACGATTCCTTATGGAAGTATGTGTGTGACGTGCGATGAGGGATATACAAAACAGGCTGACGGGTGTTATTGTGGAGACATCAAACAGGATAATTTTAGCGATTCGTTGTGTTGCGCAGGTGTGGTGATCAAAAAGTGGGACGATTCGTCGCCGTATGAGTGTGAAAATGCGGGTGAACCAGAAGCCATGGCTGTGTGTAAGGATCGTGCCTGTGCGTGTGGTGAGGTATTTTGCCCGCTTGATTCGGCCTGTATCGGCGGGGCATGTGTCCAACCGGACACCAGGCGTCCTCTTGAGGTTAAAAATGGCTATGCGGTAGGAAAGACGCTGAGAGTATGCCAGAACGGACCGTGTGTTTGTCAGAACGAGACATGCCAGTCGGGCGACGCATGTATTCTCGGACGGTGTATTGGAAATACGTCACCGGTGCTTCCAGAGATCATGGAGGTGCACCATGGATTGGAAGATTATGTTTTTATGGACGTATTCACGCGTGGTTCAGAGATATTGCGTTATCCGGAATTTTCGGATTGGTTCAATGACGGTGTAAACCTTCCTCTCGATCACGATCTGATGCTTTATGGCGTGTTGGGGTCGTTGACATTTGAACAGTTCTGTTCTGATCTTGAATCGAAGTATAAGTTTGGGGGGGCGGTTTGCATTTCGCCCGATGGCTGTCCGTGTTATGATGGCGTGTGCGCCGAAGGCGGCTATTGCGATCGCGAGGCAAGAAAATGTGTATATAATAGCACTTCTGCACGTTTTCGTTGTGATGACAACTATATTAAACCAAAAGTTAAAGATGGAGGGGTCGTCAATGAGATAGAGCCTCCTCGGGATAAGGATATTTCTGTGGATGATTATGGCAACTGTGTTTGCAATGGCACGGTGCGAAATGCTTTTGTAAAGGGATATGTGTGTGCTAACATGGGGTGGTTGTGTAAAGAATCCGAGTGTGAGTGTGGAAATGTACGATGTAAAAAAGATTCGATTTGTTTAAAACCTGGAATGTGTATAGAGTAATGATCTATATTTATTGAGGATGCTCTATGGATGGTTGGCGAGGTCCAACCGTCCTGGGGGGCTTCAGAAGTGGCTTACTTTGTATGCAGTCCGCTTTGGTGAGATGGGTGTGGTGTCGATACGCTTTGTGCGTGGTGTGGTCTTGGCTGTGATTTCCTGCGGTTTGACGTAATGCGGTGTTCTCATCATGACATGTTGTTGAAAAATGCGAATTTTGTATGGTGGGCAGTGGGCGGGCTAGGTGCCGTGGCCCTTGGCGTGTCGCTTTTTTTTGTCGATGGGATTTTGGCGTATCACGTCAGTGCGGCATGTTTGACCTATCTCTTCTTTTTGGGGTGCGTGGGATTCAATATCGGTGCGGGCGTGCTGGCGACGAGAAGTGCTGTGGGTGATGCGGAGGATACAGGTCCTCGCCGGTATCGCGTGTCATGTCTGGCTGCATGTGCCGTGTCGTGTTGCGATGTGGGGCTTTTATTTTCGGCCGAAACGCTGGTGACGGGCGCCTGGTGGGGACATATCGCCTGGGGAGCCTCGTGGATATGGGAACCGCGTTTGACGGGAATGTTTCTCATGACGCTGTGTTTTATGTCCTGGCGTCTTGCGTGCGCCATTTTGGGGGCTGAAATGGTTTCCAAAGGCAGGCTGACGGCCTGCCTTATCCTTCTTGGGCTACCGTCTATGGCGTTTACACATGTGGCTTCTCAGCTGTTTGGCGGGATTCATCCCGCCACCGTCGAACAGTCGGGAGCGATATTTCCCGCAAGTGGATGGATGGTGGATGTCGTATTGGGGCACCTTTTGGCTGGTCTTGCGTGTGCCGGGGCCATCGTCCGCCGGAAAATGAAGAATCGTGGGGGGGATTCGTCCCATGCCCACGCGAAAACAATGTGCTAGAAGAAAGCGCGCATGTTTGGCGCATGGAGGGGTATATGATCAGAGAAAGACGAGGTGTGGTGCAGTCTTTGGTGACGGCGTTGGTGACAAAGCCGTTTATGTTGCTCTCGGGAATCAGCGGGTCTGGGAAGACGCAACTTGCGCGGCGGATAGCGGCGGGCATTGCGGCGGGCATGGTGACGGATGGGAAGTTTACCGGGCTTTCGTACAGCGGGGAATCGACGGCTCAGGCTCACAAAGTGACGTTGGCACGTAACGGCCTGATTCCGGATTTGCTCGGGGATGACGGCAATGCCTATATCGATGTGGCAGACCCCGAGGAAGCCTGGTCCAGAGATGCCCTAAAAGCGTCGGATTATGCAGAGGTCATGAAGTATCGCGTGGCGTTCTTGCCGGTTCGCCCGGACTGGACCGAGCCTCAGAAGATCTGGGGGTACTACAACCCGTTGACGGGGCTTTATTATCCGACACCGGCGACGCTCGTCGTGTTGCACGCATACATTGAATTTTTGATGTATGGTCCTGCGGCCCCAAGGCATTTCATCATTCTGGACGAATTGAATCTGGCGCGAGTCGAGTACTATTTGTCGGATATTTTGAGCCTGATGGAATGTCCGACGCGTCTCGTCGGGGACGAAATCTGCATGGGTGAGATGTGCACGGTGCATCCTTTTAACAGGCCGCTGTGGACGGGCAGTGCGCCAAAGTCTGAAATTGGCAAGGAAGACAGCGTCCATGAGCAACTTTACATTGGTAAGATGGATCGCTCGTGGCCGCTTGCATACCATTACATGGGGGCTGCCAGTTCGGGGATGATGTTTAGGCGGATGCCCATCGACATCGGTGAAGTGATTTATGGGGCGGACTGGCACAGGATCATCCCGCCACGTATGACGTTTACGCCCAATCTGACGATTATTGGGACGATCAATGTCGACGAAACGACGTTTGCGTTTTCGCCCAAAGTGCTCGATCGTGCGTTTGTCATGGAATTTAACGAAATGGACTACGACGCGGTGTGTCGGGACTGGCCTGGATATGGCGATGCCCGCGCGGCGCTTGCGGTGATGCATCGGATTTTGCGTCCGGAAAATCTCCATTTTGGGTACCGGACGGTGCGGGAAGTCCTCGAATTTATCGCCCAATCCCAGAGTGATTGGGCGCATCAGGGGGACTTTTGCATGGTGTCCAAGATATTGCCCAAACTTCGCGGCGGGGAGGATAAACTGGGATCTATTTTGCCCGTATTTTTGGCGTTTGCCATCACGGGGGAAACCCAGACGGAGAGGCTTCACCGGGTGGCGGGCGATTTGGTCGCGCAGATCCTCGAGGCGCGTCAGTTGCCGTCGATCTTGCGCGAAATGGGCTTGTCCCATGCAGTCTATCCGTTGACGGCAGACAAACTGTTCAGAATGACACGTCAGTTGCTCGAAACAGGCTTGGCGAGTTTCTTTTAAGTTTTTTTTGTGGGGGGACGAAGTCCCCCCACGCCCCCCGAAATGCGCCCTAAAGGCCGCATTTCATGAGGTGGTGAGGCTTGGGGTGTCGTGAAAGTGGGGCATCTTTGTGAGTTTGCGTGAGTTTTTTGTGTTTGACTTGGACATTTTTGTTTTTTTTTGATGAGGTTTTCGTTTTGGGGTTGGGGGGGCGTTTTTTATGGACGATCCGCAGGAGGAGAGATGAAGGTCGAATCGCGTGAGAGCTGGATGGAATCCATACTTTCGATATTTGAACGCCCGGCGTTGTGGTTAGCCTTGCGTGCAGTGTGCGACCATCCTCACAGTGAGTTGCGTGTGGAGAAGCCGTTTGTGGGGGTGGGTGAGGCCAAACTGCTGGAGGCGTCGTTGCTCGGGGCATCTGCGCTCGAACCCGGGGCGTTGGCGACGACCGAAAAAATGCGTCATTTTGTATGTCGGGGGGGAAAGTGGCGTTTTCTAAGGGTGTTTGACCGGCGAGTGATACGACAGGAGGATTTGCCGGCCAATCGGTTCGTGGCGCACTTTGTACGATATGGCATTCATGTGTTGCGCGAAGCGGCGTATGGCGTATGTCAGGAAGAGGGGATGTCGGAGTATTTGCCAGAAGTTCTTGGGGTGATTCGGAAATTGCGCGGGTGTTGGGAAAATCTTTCCCCTTCGTTTAAAAATTCGCCGCTTCGCGAGTTGCCGCTTGATGATCAGCTTTTGCAGTTTGAACCGAGGTATCACGTCATTCTCGAAGCGTATCTGGATATGGAAAATTTGTAATGGGTGTTGCGGGGATTGGAGTCATTTCGGGCACACCTGGGGTCAGATCAGAAGAGGGGGTAGCGGCGTATTTCGGCAAGGGGGCCTGCCCCCTTGTCGAAATAGCCGCTCAGGGGGAGACTTCCCCCTCCCCAAAAAAACACATTTGAGAAGGATTCCCTTTGGATTGCGCGTCGCGCGCCTTGATGGGAAAGGATGCCGGGGTGGGCGTCAGGGGGGGGAGCTGGTGGGGGGGCGATGAACGTTTTGACATTTTGAGGCGTCATCTTTTAGAAATGTCCAATTTTTCGGCAGATTCAGTCCTTACGGGGATGGTTGACGAATAGTTGCGGCAAGCCGCATAGGAGAATTTGATGGAATCGTTGGAAAAGTGGAATGTTCGAGGGTTGATTGGTGTCGTGCATCTTCCGGCATTGCCTGGGGATCCCGGGTATGACGGTCGGAGCATTGATGAGATAGTGTCGTTTGCGGTGCGCGATGCGAATGCGATTGTCGAGGGGGGAATTGGGGCGTTGATCGTGGAAAATTTTGGGTCTGCGCCATTCCCCAAAGGGACGCGGGAACAGCCCATGCCTGCGCATCATGCGTCGATAATGACCATTGTGGCGCATGAAATTCGATCGGCGCATCCGGATGTCGTGCTTGGAATTAACTGCCTGAGAAACGACGGGGTGACGGCGCTTGGGATAGCCGTGGCGACGAAGGCGAATTTTATTCGCGTCAACGTGTTGACGGGGGCTTATGTGACGGATCAGGGGATCATCGAGGGGGATGCGTATGAACTGTTGCGGACGCGTCAGCTGCTTGGGGCGCAGCACATTGCGATTCTGGCGGACGTGCTGGTCAAACATGCGACGCCGCTGGCGCCGTTGTCGCCGGCCTGTGCGGCCAAGGACACGTTGCTGCGTGGGCATGCGGATGCGCTCATCGTGACGGGAAGCGGAACTGGCGAACCGGTGGACCGTCGCACGTTGGAAGAGGTTTATCAGGCGGCCGGGGGGATGCCGGTTCTCCTGGGGTCCGGGACGAAGAGTGACACGCTGCCCAACTATGCGTCATTCATTCGTGGGGCCATTGTCGGGACGGCCCTGAAACGCGACGGCCTGGTGTCCAATGAGGTTGACGTCGAACGCGTCCGGCGTATGGTCAAGGCATTCGACGGGGTGTGCAAAAATTAGTGACATATCAGGGCGCCGCATTGGACGGCGCCCTGTTTTATCCTGCTCATGACGTCGAATGCGTCGGGACTGTAGGGAGAATCAGAGGTGGCCGTGAAGAGGGGAAGTATGAAGCGACGGTGGATAGGGGCAGGTCTTTCGATTGGGCTTTTGTGTGCGATGTTGTGCGGATGTGCGACGACATCTCAAAAGCCTGGCACCATGGACGAGGCGTCTCAAAGCACGGGCGTGCGACGTGTGGATCGTGGCACGTTTCCGTTCATGGGGGAGCGTCTGACGTTTGATGTGCGTCACGTGGCGACGAAATCGTCGGTGGCCGATGCCGTGGCTCAGGTGGGCTATGAATCGGTCATGGCCGACGGCACCCGGTATATCCCCATTTGGGGGACGGCCTCGTCGAAGTCCATCGTGCGGCTTTTTGCGCGCATTGACGATCGCGCGGAGGTCTATATCGATCCCTCGACGTGGGAATCGGTATACAGTTACAAACACCTCAACGAGAACGATCGAGACCGCGAGTATGCGGTGTGGTTCTGGCCTGAGGATCTCCAGGCATCCGTGGAGCGCACCCAGAAGGGGCGCGTCGTCAAACGCGATTATTCCGTGCCCAACGGGAGCATGGATACCGTCGCATGGGTCTTTCTCGTCCGCACATTTGATCTGCAGAAAGATCGCGAATACACGTGGTACACCTTCGACGGATGGACGATCAACCGCATCACGCTTAAGGTCGGTGGGGTCGAGGATGTCTGGACGCCGGGTGGGTTTTATGCGGCCCGCAAATTTGAAATCTGGCGAGAACGCAGCGATGCGATCACGCCGCACGGCGCCCTGAGCGGCGTGTACATCGATCCCGAGCGTCATGTGACGGTCGACACCTACCACCTCGCCACAGGATGGCTTGCCGAAGCACCGGGACACGTTCCGGTGAGACTCGTCATTCAGACGGGCATCGGTGAGTTTGACCTCATCCTCAAGTCTGTCGAACACGTCGACAAGGAAGCCCTTGCGGCACTTCAGGAATAGGAATCATGCCGTTAAGGTCTCAACCCATCCGAACGTATGCCCGCATTCCGTGGATTATCGCGTCATGCGCGCTTTTGTCTTCCATTGCCAACCTCATCACCGGCATCGTTGTGCTTGCGACCTATAACACCGGTGGGGATATTGCGCTGGGAATCCTGACCATCGTGTTCGCGGTGTGGGGGATGATCGGCTCGATTCTGGCGCTGGCGTTTATCCGTCTGCAAAATGCTTACAACCGTTCGCAGGGGCGGTTTATCGCACAGGTGTCCCATGAGTTGCGCACGCCCATCACGTCGATACGCATGTATGCCGACACGCTTCTCCTCCACCGGTTTGCTTCGCCCGAAGAGGAAGATGAACTGCTTCAGCAGATGGACGGGGAAATTCAGCGTCTCGAACGCCTGACGGAACAGATCTTGGAGTCGCGGTCGCAAAAGTCGATTCGGGAACTCGAACCGGTTTTGTTGCAGGACGTGCTGCAGGATGCGCTCAATCCGTTTCAGAGTGCGCCCAAGAACGCCGGTCGCCTTGACGTGGACATCGATCAGGGGTTGCCCAAAGTTCACGTCGACGCCAATGATTTTTCCAACGCGGCGTCCAACCTCATCCGAAATGCCCTGACGCATGGGGGGCCTGGTGTCGTCCACGTCACTCTGGCGCGTGCCGAGAACGGGCGGTGCGAGCTCATCGTGCGTGACGAAGGAAAAGGCATCGATCCCAAAATGCGTAAAAAAATCTTTGAACCCTTTGTGCGCGGCGAAAATACAACCGAATCCGGCATTCCCGGATTCGGCCTTGGGTTGTCGATCGTTCGGGACTTTGCCCAAAAATACAACGCCACCCTCAAGGTCGAAAATCACCCGTCCGGAGGGGCCGTCTTTGCCATCGGCCTGAGCCCGGTCGAATAGTTTTTTTGTGTGTGGGGGGGGGGGGAAGGCCCCCCACGCCACCTGAGAAGGCCGAAAGGGCCACGCCGCA
>CAMCLY010000108.1 GCA_945875805.1 uncultured Myxococcales bacterium
TTCACACGGCCTCCCCGCTCCGCTTGTGCGTCCTTCGTCCGCCCTACGCGTCGCCTTCTATTTTTTGGAGGGTCGGCCTGTTTCACACGGCCTCCCCGCTCCGCTTGTGCGTCCTTCGTCCGCCCTACGCGTCGCCCCTTTTTTTGAGTTCGTCGCGGAAACGCTGGATTTCGGCGGCATATCCGGGTAGTTCGTTGGGGGTTTCCAGAATAAACGGCAGGTGGCTGAGTTTTGGGTGGGTGACGACGCGATAGAGCGCCTCGAACCCGATGTGGCCTTCGTCGATGCGGGCATGGCGGTCTTTGTGGGCTTCGAGGGGGTTGAGCGAGTCATTGAGGTGGATGGCATAAAGGTTTGAAAGCCCGATTTTGGCGTCGAATTCGTCAAGGACGTCGTCGAGACGGGTGGCGATGTCGTATCCTCCGTCCCAGATGTGGCACGTGTCGAGGCAGACGCCCAGGTGTGAGGTGTCGCGTACGCGCGCCATGAGGCGCGCCACTTCGTCGAAGTTTCGTCCGATTTCGGAACCTTTTCCGGCCATGGTTTCGATGAGGACGCGCGATGGGCCTGCCTCGGGCAGGACGTCGTTGAGAAAATCGCCGGTCAGGGCAATGCCGGTGTCGGCCCCCTGGCTGACGTGCGATCCCGGGTGAAAATTGTAGTAATTGCCTTCAAGGACCGACAGTTTGTGCAAATCGTCGATCATGGTGTCGCGCGCATAGACGCGCAAGTCCGGCCGCGCGGCACATGGATTGAGGGTATACGGCGCGTGGGCCACGAGCGGGCCAAAACCGTGGGTCGACAGTATTTCGCGGCACGCGGCGATGTCATCGGGATCGACGGCTTTGGCCGCCCCGCCGCGCGGGTTTCGCAAGAAAAAGGCAAACGTGTCGGCACCGATGCGCACCGCGTCGCGCGCGATGGCTTCAAAACCCTTTGAAATCGACAGATGGCATCCAATAAACACAGATAAACCCTCACTTCCTTGCGCGGCGACGGCGAGTCTTGGCGAGCGCTATGCGCGCACCGCCGCATGAAACAACGTTTTGACGGCGTATGGGACGTCGACGCGTCGCCGCGCGAATTGAACCGGAACATCGCTGATGCATTTCATCCCGAGGCCTCTGGCCATGGCCCGGTCGTCGTCCGAATCGGTCAGAAACACGGGCGCGGGATCTTCGACAAGACGCGCGCGACGCAGTACACCCCAATCGATGTCTTCGTCAAACATCACGACGCGGTGCGCGACAAACCCTGCCTCTTTCAGCACGTCTGCCATCACCTTCCATGCTTCCTCGACATCGCGTCGGTCGTCAAAATACAGTCCGAACCGCGCCGGCGCAAAACACACGACGAACTGCGTCGTCGTCCGGTGCGAGCACAGGGCCATCGTCGTGGCGCGTTCGACAGCCAGCTGTCCATGGTCGTTCCATTTCACGAGCTTTTCTGCGGCGATATAAAGGCTTTTCATCGTTCTGACCTCGCTATTTTCCATGCGTACACGTGGGGCTTCCGAGCCATCGGGCGGTACTTTAAAGTCTTTTTGGCGATGTCCTAATTTTTGAGGTCATGCCGGAGGGGGCGCTGTGGTAGGGTTCGCCGCCCTGAATTTTGGGAAAATGGGCGGAGTCCCGGTCGTCGGGACGGTTTGGAATCATGGTGACGGGGACGATGATGACGTGGTTGACGCTGGTGCGGTGGCTTGCGGTCGCATGTGTGTTGGGGAGTGTGGTCGCCTTTGGCGTCGAACTGGCGCGGTGTATTGGCGCGATATGGCGCGGAAAACCAGGTCGTCGTACCGAACGCCCGATGTCGCGTCTGCGTCATGCGTGCGCCATGGGGTTTGGGCAGAAACGCGTCGTCGAACGGTGGTGGGGGTTCGCTCATGTCGTCGTCTTTTATGCGTTTCTCATCTTTCTCACCTCGACGGCGGAAATTTTTGTCGCCACGATATGGCCCGGTTTTCGTCTGCGCGAACTGGTGGGCGACGGGGTGACGGGTGGGCTTTATCTCGCGCAGACGTGGCTGGCCGGTCTGACGATATTGGCCGTCCTGGTGCTGGGCGTGCGTCGTCTTGTCATGCGGGCCGGTCTCCACTCGCGCCCCGAGGCATGGGCGATTTTGGGACTCATTCTGGTGCTGATGACGACGCATTTTTTTGTCATGGCCTCCGCATTGGCGCAGTCCGTCTGGCCGTGGTGGCTGACGTCGGGCCTTCCTCTGACGTCTCGGCTGAGCCGGGTGATCCTTCCTTATGCCGAACCCGTCGGGGTGATGGCCGGTTGCCTGCATCTGATGTGCGTCGCCGCGTTTTTCGTGTGGATACCGCGTGGCAAACACCTCCACATTGTGCTGGCTTTTCCCGACATGTTTTGTCAGCACCGCGCGTACGATGCCGGCGGAACCCCCGTGCTCGGGCCGGAATCGCCCGACGTCGCGCAGTGCGAGGAAGCGTTGATTCAGGCCATGGACAGCGGCGTACCCGAAGAAGACTGGCCCGTCCTGGGGATCGTTCGGTGGCGCGACGTTCCGCGCAAAATGCGCCTTGAGGCGTTTGCGTGCACGCAGTGCATGCGTTGCACTCATGTCTGTCCCATGGTCGCGGCCGGCGTCGGTCATGCCAGGGGGCCTCTCGACGCCATGCTCGCCCTCAGACGCCTTTGCCGTTGTGAAGAGGGGACGCCCGACGCCGTCATGTCTCGCGAGGAATGCTGGAACTGTACGCTGTGTGGCGCGTGTGATCGCGCCTGCCCCGTGGGCAACGAAATTTCCGCGCGCACCATCGAGCTGAGGCGTGGCGCGGTGTGGCGCGAAGCCATGCCCGCCTCGTGTCACGGCGTGTTTGCCCGGTTTGAAAAATCCGGCAACCCGTGGGGGTATCCGCGCGCCGAACGCATGGCATGGACGCAATCGGTCCTCGGTGGGGGAGCCGAAAATGACGGCGAAAATGCCGGGGATGACGCGCGCGTCCGGTGTCGGGTGTTGCTCTTTGCCGGATGTTTTGCCTCGTATGACCCTGCGGCGCGCTCGTCTTTGCTGCATGCCGTCGCCTGGCTCAAAGCGCAGCGTTTTGAGGTGATCGTTCCCGAAACGGAAGCCTGTTGCGGCGAGCCCATGCGCGCGTTGGGCAACGAAACGGCGTTTGCAAGGTGTCGGGAGGAAAATTTGGCGCGCTTTGCGCGCATGCCGCACGATCTCATCGTGACGATGTGTCCGCACTGCGCGCAGACGCTGCGTGAGGATTATTGCGACGGAGAGTGCCGTCTGAACGTCATGCACCTGTGGACGCTGATGGCGCGTCTGTACGACGAGGGGGCGCTTGAGATGGCGTCGCGAACGGCACTCGACGGCGCGGTCGTCCATGTGCCCTGTCACCTGGGCAAGGCGTATGACGCAAAATCTTTGGTGAACCTTGCGCGCGCCATGGGGGCCCGGTTTGACGGCGCGGTGGAACGGACGCACTGTTGCGGCGCGGGCGGCGGGCAATTCTTTATCGACGGCGGGCGCGACATGGCCCGGCAGCGCGTCCGGGAACTCGGGGATGCCGGCGCGGAACGCATCGCGACCGCCTGTCCGTTCTGCGTCGACATGCTGGGGGCGGCGGAGGCCGCCCAAAACGCCGCCTGCGGCGCGGGGATTTCTTTAATCCCCGTGGTCAATGTGGTAGACGTCCTCGCCGAAAATGCCGCGGTGCCCCCCGAGGCCTGGCCGCGCGCCGTCGAACGGCTGAAACGCGGATGATGCGCGCCCGGAAGCCTTGCGCGGCGCGTATGCGCGCAGGGGCGGCGCGGAACTCGCGCGCCCCGAGCCCATAGCGACGCGCCGCGACGGCGTATCTGCCCCGGGGGCAGATAGCCGCGCCCCATGCACATCAAAACCAGTCTGCATACCGGGATCGGGCTTTGGATGCCCGACGGTCCCCCATTTTGCCATCAGAAGGAAAAATGACTCATGGATGAAAAAAATCAGCAGGCTCCGGCGGCGCCGGAATCCTCGCCCAAAAAACGTTCTAATCTCGTGACGCGTGTGATTTCGGCGATCGTGCTGTTGCCGGTGGTCCTCGCGATTATTTTGTGGGGGAATCACTGGGCGTGGGCCTGCTTTGTGCTCGTGACCGCGTGGATTGGGGCATGGGAGTTTATGCGGATTACGAGTGGGGCGGAGTCGGTGGCGACGCGTGCGGTGAGCGTGGTGCTGGCGCTGTTGCCGGCGGTGACGGCGTATCTGTTCGCCGGAAAGGGTGCGCCGTTGGCGGGAGAGTACAGCTGGATCGCCGTGGGGGCGTCGCTGGCGGTGCTGATTTGGGGCGCGTTTTTGTTCAATTGCTTTAGGCCGCGCGAGATTTCGAGGGCTTCGAATGTCATTTCGTCGACGATCGGTTGCGCGGGGTATGTGGGGGGGCTGTGTCTGTTTCTGGCGCTGTTCAAAAGGACGTTTGGCGACGCGGGCAATGCGTGGATTTTCACGCTCATGGCCATGACGTGGATGTCCGACACGGGGGCGTATTTTACGGGGCGCGCGCTGGGAAAACACCGTCTGGCGCCGGTGCTGAGTCCCAAAAAATCGATCGAAGGGGCCGTCGGGGGATTCGCCTGTGCGCTGATTGCCGCGTTTGCGGCCAAATATCTGGCGTTTGATCACCTTGTGGTATGGCAGGTCATCGTGCTCGCGGTGGTGGCCAACTTTCTGGCGCAGATGGGCGACTTGTCCGAGTCGCTTCTCAAGCGCAGTTTTGGCGTCAAGGATTCGGGCAAGGCCATACCGGGACACGGCGGCGTGCTTGATCGCGTCGATGCCCTCATTTTTTCGGCCCCGTGGGTATACGGTTTTGCCGTGCTGACCTCCCTGTAGGCAAAGAACATGGCTGTCATTTATATCGTCGTCTTGATAGGTGTGCTCGTCTTCGTCCACGAGTTCGGGCATTATGTGGTGGCTCGTCTGTTCGGGGTCAAGGTGCTCTCCTTTTCGATAGGGTTCGGGCCCCGTCTGTTCGGATTCAAGCGAGGGGAGACGAGTTGGGATGTGCGCGCGTTGCCGCTGGGCGGCTACGTGATGATGTATGGCACCGAGTTTGAGGAAGTGACCGACCGGGAGGACCCCGATTTCGCGCGTGCCTACAACAACAAGCCGATTTGGCAGAAGGCGCTCATCAATCTGGCGGGACCGCTGTTTAACCTGCTGTTCCCGATTCCCATCCTGTTTGCCGTCTACATGGGGGTGACGACGGACATGCCCGCCCAGATAGGCCAGGTGCTCGACAATTCGGCGGCGACGGGGGCGCTCCAGCCTGGCGATACCGTCACGCACATTGACGGCGAACCGGTGCGCTTCTGGACACAGTTGCACGACATCGTGGCCGACAATCCCGGCGTCACGTTGCGTTTTACGGTGGTGCGCGACGGCAGCACGCGCGAGGTCGATCTGACGCCCCAGGAAACCACCTTGCGCGACGCCATGGACGTCATGACGCAGACCGTCGGGCGCATCGGCGTGACCCCGGATCTGGCGCCTCCCATCGTGGGTATAACAGCCCCTCTGGCGCCCGCCGCGCGCGCAGGACTCCAGACGTTTGACGAAATCACCGCCATCGATGGCGAGTCCGTGCGTTCATACGTCGATATCGAACGCGCCGTGGCCCACCGCCAGGGCGATGTGCTCCACGTTTCGGTCCTGCGCCCCGTCAAACTCGACGTGCCCTACGGCACCATTCAGGTCCTGACCCCCGTCGACATCCAGATCAAGGCCGACGGACGCACGCCCGCCGAACTCGGGTTCGATTCGGCCAATATGTTCCTCTCGGACATCGATCAAAATTCTCCGGCCAGCCGCGCCGGGCTGCGTTCGGGAGATCGAATCCTCGCGCTCGATGGGGTTTCTGTGAATATATTTCGTTCGTTCGCAGATAAACTTGCGCAAAATTGGGAATCCCCCCACAAGATAACCGTGCTAAGGGACGGCGAGGTCTTTGAGACGACCCTGCAGATGGAGAAATTGACCATCACCGGAGAGTTTCAGGAAGAAGTGCCCATGATTTATGCCGGGTTCTATCACAAAACGCGTTACGTCATGCCCGACGAGATCGACAAAACGTTTGGCGAGCGCATGGCCTTTGCGGCCCGTTCGTCGATTGAAATGACCGTGCGGGCCTCGACGATGCTCGTCGTGTACATCGGGCGCATGTTCCAGGGCCGCGTCTCGACCAAATCGTTGGGCGGTCCCATCATGATCGGACATATGGCGTCCAAAGCCGGACAGGACGGCCTCGACGCCTTCCTGCGCATGATGGCGGGCATTTCCATCAACCTGGGCATCCTCAATCTCCTGCCGATACCGCTCTTTGACGGCGGAAAACTCGTCATTCTCCTCGTCGAAGCCATCAAGCGCGGCCCCTTGAGCATGCGCACTCGCCAAATCATCGCCTACGTGGGACTCGCGCTCGTCGCGCTCCTCATCATGCTGGCGTTCAAAAATGACCTCGAACGCATGTGGAATCTCTTCTTTTCGTAGAGACTGCGTTCTCCCTTATGGATTTTTCACCAAGACTTCAGATCATGACACAACCCAATATTTCAGCAGATTCCCTCGTTTTGGCGATTGACACGGCGACGCCGGTGCAGTCGGTCGCCCTCGTGCGCCAGCAGCGCGTTCTCTTTGAAGCCCAGGCACCTTCTGTCCATACCGAAGGCCCCGGACTGCTGGCACTCGTCGACGCCGCACTCAGACACACCGAACTGCGCATTCACGACGTCGACCGGTTCGTCGTCTCCCGTGGACCCGGCGCGTTTTCGGGACTGCGCGTCTCCATGGCGATGCTCAAATCCTTTGCCCTCACCCTCGACCGTCCCCTCTATTCCGTCTCTTCCCTTGAGGCACTCGCCCGCGACGCCATGCCCGCCGGACACCTCGTCGCCGCCTGCATCGATGCACGGCGCGGCGAGATATACACCGCGTTCTACCGATTCCAGGACGGACGCCCCGTCGCCGTCACCGACGAGCTTCTCCTCAAACCCGCAGAACTCGCCGCGTTTGCGCAGGACACATTTCCGGGCGAGTTCGTCGTGTGCATCGGTTCGGCATTTCCCCACTACGAAAAGGCCGTCTCGGCGCAAAACCTCTGCTGCCGCCCCGCCGCGCCGCGTGCCGCCATCCTGGCCCAGATCGTCCTCGACCGCTTCCCCACACAATTGCCCGATGTCCCCATTGAGGCCCTCGAACCCAAATACATCCGCATCGACGATTTTGCTCTTCCAAAGCCGTTCGATTTTTCGACCCCGGAATCCCAGAAATCCAGAAAATCGAACTCAACCCCCTGAAGCCAAATACAATACGGAGTTTTCATGTCAGCCAAAATGTCAGACGCCCTCGTCAAGGGGATCGTCGTCGCCCTCATCGTCCTTTTTGCCGTCTTCCTGGATCAGTTCACCAAATTCTGGGCCGACGACAACCTTTCCTCGCCCCGTTTCCCAGAACACACCGTCTCGCTTTCCGTCGAAACCCCCGAGCCCGTTTCACTGCAGGACTTCATCAAGGCACAGTACCCCAAAAGTCCCGACGTCGAACAGCTCCGCATGGCGTCCAGCGCCACCAAAAATGGCGACCGCCTCCTCCCCCAAGACGTCCTGCAGCCGGGTGATTCCATCGAACTCGGATACGTCCAAATGACCGTCATCGAGGGATATTTTGATTTCCAGTACGCGCGCAATCCGGGAGCCGCCTGGAGTATCCTGGCCAACCAGCCGGCGCAGTTTCGCGCGGTTTTCTTTGGCATCACCGGCATCCTGGCCATCATCCTCATCGGCATTTTCATCGTCAGGAGTCCGTGGAAAAATCAAAAACTCCTCATCATCACCCTGGCCTGCATCCTGGGCGGCGCGCTTGGCAACATCATCGACCGTTTCCGCCTCACCTACGTCATCGATTTCATTTCGTGGCACGTGGGCGAACACTACTGGCCGACGTTCAATATCGCGGACGTGTTCGTGACCGGAGGCGTGGCCCTCCTCGTCATCGACCTTTTCCTCCACGCCCCAAAGTCCGAAAAAAAGTCAAAGCTCCCTCAGAATCCTGAAGCCAAATCCGAAGCTGAAGCCAAATCCGAAGCTGAAGCCAAATCCGAAGCGGAGGTCAAATCCGAAGCTGAAGCCAAATCCGAAGCTGAAGCCAAATCCGAAGCTGAAGCCAAATCCGAAGCGGAGGTCAAATCCGAAGCTGAAGCCAAATCCGAAGCTGAGGTCAAATCCGAAGCTGAAGCCAAATCCGAATAGTTCTGGTGTGTTTGTGTGGCGCGAGCTATCCGCCGTTGGCGGATACGCCCTGCGCGCGGCGCTATCTCCCTTGCGGTCGATACGCGCCGCTTTTTTTTGTGCGGCGGAGCCGCAGAGGCACGTCCGTGTGGGCGGTTCACGACGTGGGGATTTGCCGTGATGGATGCGGCTTCGCCGTGCCTTATGCCTGTGTGGGCGCAAAAAAAAAGCGGTGTCTCACCGGGGGAAGTGAAACACCGCTGGGGCTTCGGTAACGAGCCTTGCTCAGCTACCGAAGGGGGGTGAAGCCGCGTTTATCACTGTGCCGATCGGTCGTCAACCTTTTTGTGCATCTTTCGACGTCCATAAATTGCCAGACCAAGTCCGGCCGCAAACAACGGCAGGCTTATCCATTGAGAAGTCGAGAGCCAGACGCCCCCGCGCGCGTCGTCGCGCAAAAATTCGAGTGCAAACCGCAACGCCGGATAGGCCGTCAGCAGCGTGGCCAGCGCCTGTCCCTGATAGGCGATGCGTTTGCGCCGGTAAAACCACAGATACGCAAAAATCGCCAGGGCACCGGCCATTTCGTACAGCTGTGTCGGGTGCACGGGAAGGGACTGGTACGTTCCCAGTGCGTCGTGTTGCGCCCTGAGCAGGTCGGGAAACAGATCGCGGTGATGACGATAGGCATCCGAATACTGCGGAAATCGCACGCCCAGCGGCAAATCCGTCACTTTGCCAAAACAGCATCCCGCCAGAAAACACCCCATGCGTCCAAACGCCAGACCAAGCGCCACGAGCGGTGCCGCAAGATCGCACAGCGGCACGAACGGCCACTTCCATCGACGCGACAAAAACCAGGCGGTTGCCACCGCCAGAAGAAAGCCGCCATAATACGTCAGGCCACCTGCCCAAAACATCCAGGGGCGCAGACAGTCGCGCTCCGGCATACATGCGCCGTCCACGCACTGATCGCCGATGTTATAGCCGCGGTTCTGTGCCGACAGGCATTGTGCCGAATCGACGCATGATTGCCCGTTCGGAAGCGGCGTCGCCAGTTTCTCCGGGTCAAAGCACAGATACACATAGTCCATCAAAAATCCGTCAAACAGGATATGCGCCACGCGAGCCCCGACAATCGCCGACACCACAAGGGCAAAACACAAATCGATCGTCCTGACCGGATCCTGTCCCACGCGCACCGCCTCGCGGCGCAACAACAGCGAACAGACGAGGAACCCCACCATCACCAGCGTAAAATACGACGGCAACGCCCACATGCCCTCGCCGAGAAGTACGGGATACATCTTTCTTTTCCTCACGTTTCGAGACAGTCCATTCGTTGCGGTTTAGACCGCAACGCCATAAATCCCACCGCTTCTAATGCTTATTTAAAGATAATAAAGAGGTTTTTAATAAAGAGGTTTTTCTCCATTTCTCGTTTCCAATGCGCGCTCGACCAACAGTGGCGATTTAGGTGACGTTTATTCACGAATGGTCTTGGATAAATGTCTTGTGTGTTTGGTGGAATTGTGTTTATTTATTGAAAGTGTGTCCGTGGTGGAAGCATGTCTCATTTGACTGCCGAAGGAGCGTGCAGGGGAATATTCTCCAATCGGTTTACAGAGTTTGCTTGTGATAAGGTGATGACAGATGGTAAGGTAAAGATTTATAGGAAGGCTGTGTTTTTACAGATTGAGAAAAATCAGTGTTCAAAAGAAACAACGCAAGGTTGTGTAATCGCATCGGCAGGGAGAAATATTCATGGTATATAATGTCATTTTTCTATTCATCGGAATCGCGGTTGGATTGATCATTGCTACAGTTTGGGCAAAAGCAAAGACGGCCAAAAACGTGGCAGATGCGCAAAAAGAGGTTGCAGTCGCACAAACTGGTTTAGAATCGGTGAAAAAATCCAACGAAGAGATGCGCATAGAAGTTGAACGTCTCAAAAAAGAGAGCGACGAGGCCCAAAAAGAGAGCCATGCGGCGCGCAAGGAAGCGGCGGTGGCTCAATCCGCCTTGGAAGCGGTGCAAAAATCCAACGAAGAGATGCGCATAGAAGTCGAACATCTTAAAAAAGAGAGCGACGAGGCCCAAAAAGAGAGCCATGCGGCGCGCAAGGAAGCGG
>CAMCLY010000109.1 GCA_945875805.1 uncultured Myxococcales bacterium
GCCCCAAGCCTCACCACCTCATGAAATGCGCCCTTTAGGGCGCATTTCGGGGGGCATGGGGGGACTGGTCCCCCCACAAAAAACTTCACCAAAACCCACAAAAAGGCTTCACCTCCACGACGCCCCAAGCCTCACCACCTCATGAAATGCGCCCTTTAGGGCGCATTTCGGGGGGCGTGGGGGGACTGGTCCCCCCACAAAAAAAACAAACCTACCCATGAAACCGCGCGTGGGCGTGGACCAAATCGTAATGCGTATGCTGGGCCATACGGCCAAGACCTCCGTCCTGCAATTCGCCACATTCCATAAGAGACTCCATGAGACGACGCACCGACGAGGGATGGAGTCCCTCCACCGTAAAATCTGCGGCCATGCCTGTCAAATGGGGACTCAAATGGGATCCGCCGCTACGACGGTTCCACCAGGAGGAACGCCAGCCAGACACGATCGTCACACGCCGGTTGCCGAGTACGCTTCGCACGATCTCGAGCTGACGACACAACGCCACAATATTCGGTCGATACGCATCGGGAACGCACAAACCATCGCCAGGAGAGCGAAACTCATCCCATGTGAAATGCTCGGTCACGTGCGTGTCCCATGTCGAATCTTCTTCGATTTTGAGTTCATGAATTGGCACGTCGCTCACCAGAGGAATCCGTTCGAGCGCGCGGGATGTCGCCTCATCCATCCCGGAACAATCCATCAGTCCCTGCGCGCGCCGAAAAGAAGAAAGCGCCTGCTCATGCGCCGCGCTCCAACGTCCCGACGACGGCAGACAGAGGCGCCGCTCGATGGACGCAATTTCACACGGAAGAAGGTCGTTATAGGGCCGTATTCCCATGGTTGTGCCTCACTTTTCTGACTTGTTTCATCCACCCGAACACTCTAGCAGAAAACGCCCGGCACACCCAGTCTATTGCTCACAAACAAAAGGTTATTCCGAAATCCAGGTCAGTTCAAACGCGCTGCCGTCGCGCAATACCTGAAGCGAACCACGGCGAGTTTCACGGATGTGCGTCCATGATTCGAGATAGGCATCCGGGGTAGGCGGCAGGGTGCCGTCGATCCCCACGATGACGTCGCCGGGGCGCAAATCCACGTTCTTCAACGACGGCGACACCGTGCGAATCCGATATCCCGCGAGGCGACCTCCCTGCGACAAAGGCTCCACGCCCACGAGCTGCATCGAATACGCAGGCCCGAGTTCAAAAAAAGCGTCGAAGTCCTGGGCAGAAACCCGGAACGTCTGATCTTCTGTGGCGGGGGAGGACACGTGAGCCATCCCTTGCCCCGCATCGACCACCACGACGATATCCGGAGACGGTCCCGCCTTGGCCGCCGCTCGCGCGTAACGCGCCTCCTCACTGGCCGACATCCCCCCCGAACCAGACCCGACACCGGACGTCCCGCACGACACCAAAAACACCAAGAAAACCATCCCCACCAAATTCTTTGCGCATGTCTTCACGTCATTCTTCTCCATGCCCCCGACAGCTCACGTCACCAAAAAAAGCTCTACGTAGCCACGAGGGGGCGTTGCGGGGCCCTCCCCGCACGGGGGGGCGCGTTGCATGGGGGCGCCGGGGCGCCCACAAAAACGCGTTGGGGGGGCGTCCCCCCAACACAAAAAAAAACCGACTTTTTATTCTTAACGCGCTATACCTCGCCAGGCCAACTTTTTCGATGGGGATGACTATGCACAGATTCACCGGATGGCTTGCTTTTTCGATTCTCGCCGCGACATGTACTGCCATGCCTGCGCACGCCACCACCGTCATCGAACTCACCGACTTCCAGCTTGCCGACATGGCCGAGGACATCATTCACGCCACCGTGCTCGGCTCGCACGTCGAACGCATCCAGGACTCGGGGCTCATCGTCACCGCCGTGACTGTCCAGGTCCACGAATGGCTCAAAAATCAGGGCGACACGCCGGACATCTGCACTTTTTACACACGAGGCGGCGCCATGGACGGGCTCATTCAGACCGTCGACGGGGATCCGTCCTTTCAAGATGGACAGGAAATCGTCGCCTTTTTGGAGCGCGTACCAAGATACCAAAACAAACCCATGCTGCTCGGACTTGCCCAGGGGGCTTTTTTGATTGCAAGACAGCCCGTTTCACGCATCGACGCCCGCACCGGAATTGCGATCTCGCGCATGAAAATCGCGCGAACGATTCCCGCCCGCATCCCGTCCGAACTGGAGCAGGCCCCAGATCTGGAGACGTTTCTCGGCCGCATTCGCGCCCTCGTCAAGGAGGATTCAAGCCATGAATAAATGCTTGGCCTTCCTGGCCCTCTTCCTCATCCCAGCCTCCGCGTCCGCATGGGAACAGACCATGACATGCGGCGACACCGCCCCATGCCCGGAGGGACAATCCCCCCTCCCCACCGCATGGAAATCCCCATGCGTCGCCTTCCATCTCAACCAGAACGGCACCTCGCACATGTCGTTTCTCGACGTCACAAACACCGTCAAAACCTCCATTCAGACGTGGAACAGACCCGCTCTTTCCTCTCTTACGCCGCATTTTTCGGGAAATACCGACGAAGATAGAATTGGATACAACCCCTATTTTCCTGCCAACAATGCGAACATCATCGTGTTCCGAGACGAAAACTGGCAGGAATCCAGAGCCATCATGGCGCTCACCACCGTCACACATCACATTTCCACGGGCCAGATCTTCGACGCCGACATCGAAATCAACACCACAAACTACAAATATGGCATCGTCGAAAAAGACGGATCCCACGTCGTCGATTTGCAAAATACCCTGACCCACGAAATCGGCCACGTCTTTGGTTTTGCCCATTCCAGCGTTCAGGATGCCACCATGTTTCCCTATTCGGGCACCGGCGAAACCAACTTACGATCCCTGGCCCAGGACGATTTAAGCGCTCTCGTCGCCATCTATCCGCCCGACAAAAACATTTCGTGCACTTTTGACGACCAGTTCTACAAACGTCCATGGTACGAAATGGACTACATGCCTCCAGCTCAATACGAATCCTGCTCCGCCTCACACCTTTCTTCCCGCACGCCTGCCCCGTTTTTCATCGCCTTCTTTTTATTTCCTTTGATATATATTTATAGAAAACAACATCACGAATAAATCTGCCCAATGTGATCGTGCGACAATCCCACGGCGTTGGCATTGACCTGTGCGATGATATCGCGAATACCCTCCCAAACCGTCCAGTCGGTGAAAAGTTCTACGACACTGCCCTTGTCCGTAAACGGAGACTCTTGCAGTACAGAAAAGTCTTTCATCAAGCCGTTGTGAACGATATATTCCACGATTTGATTCACAAAGTAGATTTGACGGCTGTCTAGGCTGGTGTCATTCAGATACACGGAAAAGGCTTCTTTTGCGGCCTTCATATCTAAACCGACAATTTCCCGGACAAACTCGCCCAAAGGCTTGGAGCCAATCTCCGCTTCATAGTCTTCTTTCGTTCCGACATCGCTCCAAAGAATACTCTCCAATCTCGCCACATCATCAGAACTCAAGGGCACATTGCTTTTTAGCTTTGCAATCACGGCCTCGTCCTGGTGCTGGCGGATGTAGAACTCCGCCTTGGCTTTGTAGTTTTTCAGGTCGTCATTTTCCAACTCGGACTCGTGCCAATCCATAGACAGGATCTCATCGTCGAAATTCGTATCATATCGGACTTTTGTAATCGGTATGTATTTGATGAGATTCCGCAGGCTTTCCCGAATGTTCTCAAATTCATGGATGTCGGCATTGTCCAGATAATCCGTGTGCAGAATCTTGTGAATCAGCTCCGCATGGGCCATAATTTCAGGAATATTCGCTACACCTGCAATGCCGCTGACTTTCTTGAGCAGGTCGCTTCTGGCTCGGGAGTACTTCTTGCCAACCAGATAGGCCAACTCAATCCCATACATCAACGCATCAAACCGCATGGCTTGGGAATCGTCCTCATCAGGCGTAATCAAGGGCGCCAGTTCCTCTTTGATGATAAGCGTATCTTCATAGCTGAGCGCGGCATAGTGTTCGGGATCCGCGTAGCATTCCACATATTTCAGATGCTGTCGGACGGCAAAGTTTTCTTTGTTCAGCTCCTGCACTTTTTGAACCATATCATTGACAAGCGCTTTTCGGAAAGCAACCAGCCCTTCTGTCTGATATTGAAGATCCTGTAGCTTATAAGCCATTTGCGCTTTCAAATCGAAGATCGCTCCCTGTAGCGCCAATTGGTTTGCAATCGGCCTGCTCTTGTTCATGCGGAAAAACTCAAAATTGCCGCAAAAATCGAAAATGTAGAACTTGTTTTTATCTTCTCCATTGATCAATCCCGGACAAAGACGGGTGCCCCGGCCGATCATCTGCCAGAACTTCGCCTTGCTCATGACCTTCTTGAAAAACACCAGATTCAACACTTCGGGCACGTCGATGCCCGTGTCCAGCATATCCACAGATATGGCAATCTGCGGCAGTTTCTTCGGGTTGGAGAACTCGTCAATGGCGCTCTGGGCATAGGTCATATAGTTGTCGATGACTTTGGCATAACCATGAAGATGGGGATATTCCCGGTTGAAAATCTCAAAGATCTTTTCCGCATGGGTGTGGTTCTTTGCAAAGATAATGGTTTTGCCCAGCTTCTCGCCGTAATCAATGCCCAGGCCGTTGGTCATGAGGACATGCAGGACTTCTTTGATCGTGTCCTCGTTGAAGACCCACTCATTCAGGGCGGAGGAACTGATCTGCTCCGGCAGTTTGCCGTTTTCGTCCTCGAAGGTGTCCTCATAGGTGGCTTTGTCCTCATCGGACAGTTCGTCATACGTAATACCCTGCTCGATAAACTTCAGCTTCGTCTCCACGCTTATGAAGTCCACCAGAAAACCGTCCTTGACCGCCTGAGCCAGTTCGTAACCATAAGTCGGTACGCCACTCTCCAGTTCAAAGACCTCGTAGGTGTTCTTGTCGATCTCGTCCTTGGGCGTAGCAGTCAGCCCCACCAGTGGGGCGTCGAAGTAGTTGAAGATGTCCCGGTACTTGTTGTAGATGGAGCGGTGGGCCTCGTCGCAAATGACCAGATCAAAGTGACCGCAAGTAAACAGTTTTCCCTGTTCGTCCTTTACCGCATCAATGCAGTTCATCATGGTCTGATAGGTGGAGAACACGCCGTGGGCGGTGGTGTTGTCCTTCTCTTCGCACAGGTTGGTGACGGACAGGTCGGGCAGCAGGTTCACAAAGCTGCGTTTGGCCTGGGTGACCAGAGAATTGCGGTCCGCTAAAAACAGGATATTCTTCACCCAGCCGCGCTTCAGCAGCACGTCGCACAGGGCGATAACCGTCCGGGTTTTGCCGGATCCGGTGGCCATGACCAGCAGGGCCTTGCGGCGATTGCGCAGGTCGAAACTGTCGCAGACGGCTTTGATGGCGCTTTCTTGGTAATAACGACCCGCGATATCCTTGTCCACCATCACATTTTTCAGGCTCTTCCGCATGGTGCGCAGATTGAACAGCTTTTCCAGATCCCGCTTGGCGTAGAGGGTCGCTACCTTGCGCTCCGGGTAAGCGCCGTCATCGATCCGGGTCTCAAAGCCATTGGTCAAGAAGATCACCGGGCGGCGTCCATGATTCCGCTCCAGAATATCGGCGTACAGCTTCGCCTGCTGGCGGCCCTTGGACACATCCACGCAGGTGCGCTTGGCCTCAATCACCGCCAAAGGCTTGTGGGTGTCATCATAGAGCACATAATCCACATACCCCACCTCGCTTCCGTTGGGCATCCCGGACAGTTTCACCTCATTGATCCAATCCCGTCCCTCCGTCCAGCCCGCATCCAGCAACATGGCGTCGATGTAGATCTTGCGGGTCTTGTACTCGCTGAGATCCAGCGGTTTCGGCACATACTTCGGTTGCTGTTCAGCCCGGCGAGCGGTCAGTTCCTCACGCAGAGCGGCATTTTCCGCCATGAGCTGCTCCAGCTTTATTTCAGTTTCCGTGTTGACCGGCGGGGGAGCGGCCGTCTCGTCCTTCAAAAGTGAAGGGTCAAAAGTCCGCTCGGTGTAGTCCGTGCCGTAGCAGTAGGCCACAAAGTCCAGAAAGACAAAGAGGTTTTCCAGACACAACGCCGCCTGCTCCACGCCGATCTTCTTCCCCGTGTGGGCGGCGTTGTTGCCCAAAGTACGGATCAGCTTCATCCTGCGCCAGATGTTCTGACCCACGATGTCCCTGAACCTCTCGTCGTCCATCAGCGAAACCAAGCGGTCGTCATAAGGCAACACCAAAGATCCGTCCACGGAATACATCCACTTGACGGCAACCTCCATGGCCCGCCGGCAGTTCAGTACACAGGCGGCTGGATCGATATGCAGGATGCGCTCGGCGGCGACGGCAACAGAGGAAAAGGTATTGAATTGCGGATCTGAGGTCAGGAAGTCGAAGTTGGTCATGGGAGTCACCTCACCCGAAGTATTTCTGCATCAGGGATTTTTTTAGGATTTCCAGTTTATCCACGCTCTGCTGGATAGACAATTTTGATTTGTCGGTCTGTTCACAAAACTCAATATACTCCCTTTGCAATTCAAGTGGTGGAATAATTTGCTTGAATGTCTTCATTATTGATGTATTCAAATTAGGTTGTGTGCCCGCAGGAGCTATTGCTCTAAAATGCTCTGTCATTTGGTTTAATGCTTGCAACAGAAACACTTTATCAATTCGTTTGTCAATATCCTCCATTGCAAGCCAACCATCGTGAATACATCCATCAAAGGTGATAATACGAGCAAATCCCAATGAAACCCCACAATTTGCAAAAATCAGGCTTCCTGCCTTTACCAATCTGCTTTTTTTGACACCTTCTTGAATAATATGTTCTTTTGTGGAATTAAGATAAACACTGTCACCGTCCGTTGCATCACCTATCTTTATCCAAGGTACATCACCGCCTAAAAACTGTTCAATAGGTCTTGGAGAACCTCCCCTTACAATCGTACATAATTCTCCTAATGGCTTAGTGTCCCAATTCTTATCGTTAATATTGATGTCCCCAAACAGTTCGACAAATCGGGCTTTAACCAACTCGTCCAGCTTGGCAAGCTGCTGCTTGCGGAGGGAAATTAGATTACACACCTTATCAAGTGTGTCTGTCATTTCCTTTTGCGCTTTTAATTCTGGAACATTGATAAAATATTCTTCTAAAAAACTTTTGGGTACACGCTTCTGTCCGGCGCTTCCAGTCATGTTTTTCTCAGCATCTTTTCTGAGTAGCGGCCAACTCAACAGGTAGAACAACCATTTACTGGTTACACGCTCAGGCATAGGGCGAAGAACATGGAACTCTGTACTTCCAAAACCGACTCCGTTTCTTAAGTTACTTGCAATAGCTCCTTTGCCATTTTCCATACAGGGAGTAATCTTTGCAAACAATACATCATCATTTTGGAAGTAAGTAAATCCTTTTTTTACTTTATGGTATTCTCTTGTTTCAGAAGGGTCAAATTCGCCGTTTTCTCCTACCTTTGGCATCGGAACAAACGAAACAGCAAGGGTATCATCAAAGCCTGGAGATTTTGGATTGATGATACAGATGTCTCCCAACCTAGCCATCACAGCATCCCCCTTCGTTTCTCTTTACTCGTTTTTGTTATCTGGCTCATCTACCGTCACAACATCCTCAATCATGCTCACGACCGCCGTGTTCAGCATCAGAGATTTTGCATTTCCGGAAGTGATGACGGGTCTGCCGGTCTGAGCTTCAATGCTTTTTCTGGCCGTACCGGCAATCTGTCCACCCTGCTTTGCAACTGTTTTATTCTCAGCAAGACCCTGAGGGTTCTGTACCTTGACCAGTTCTGTGGTGGTGGCTTCCGCCAACATATTCAGCGCGAGCTCCAGCGTACTCATATTGTCCCGAAGGTTTTCTTTTTTTAAGCCCTTCAGATTCTTATACTGGCGGGTATTCATGCCGGACCATGCCTTTGTGACTTCGTCCGTCAAAATGGCGTACTCCTTGCCCTCCTGCACTCCGTGATCATTCCAGGCATCGGTCAACTCCTTGCGGGCGCGGATGGTTTGCAGGCGCTGGTTGATCCACTCCGCAGGATAACCTTTCTTTGCATACGTAGCCAGCGCCCGCTCGATGGTCAGTTCGGGATCGATGATTTCTTCGATCCGTTCCCGGCCAACTTGTGCCAGCCACATCTTAAAGGGTTCTGCCTTCTTGGAGGGAATGGACTGAATAATCCGAAGAAGCTGCTCGGTTGTAGCGACATCAGTTTTATAGCGTTTTCCGTCTTTAGGCGACTTCATTTTCAGTTGGGGACAATTTGTCACCAACTGATTTCCTTCAGCTACCAGACGCTGCTTCAGCTTATTCCAATATTTTCTTGCAGTATCGAAGTCTGCACTGTCTGTTAGTACACCGACTACATCGACAACAGAAAAATACCATTCTTCCTGTTCCTCGTCCCATGCAGTCCGGATGGACTGGTCCTCAAATTTCTGCAACTTGTCATTTTCTAAAATCGCCATAATATCTCCTTACAGTCCCAACAGGGATTCCAATTTTTCCATTTCCTCACCAATCTGCATTTCCAGTTCCCGGATATCGGCCATAATCTGGCTCGTGGGCGGGTATTCAATCGCCACATACTCGGTCTTTTTATACTTGTTGATGCTGAGATCATAGCCGTTTTCCACGATCTCGTCCTTGGGGACAAAGAAGGACTTTTCGGTGCGCTCTCGGCTCTCCTCATTCTTCAAATCGTGGAACCGGGCGATGATGTCCGGGATGTCGTTGTCCTGCACCGGCGTCCGCTTGTCGTCCAAACTGAATCCGTCGGCCTTCATATCGTAGAACCACACCTTATCTGTGCCGCCGTGGCCTGTCTTGGTAAAGATCAGAATCCCGGTGGACACGCCGGCGTAGGGCTTGAACACGCCGGAGGGCATGGAAATGACCGCCTCCAGACGGTTGCCGTCCACCAGTTCCTTGCGGATGGCCTTATGGGCAGTAGAGGAGCCAAACAGCACGCCATCCGGCACGATGACCGCTCCCCTGCCGCCCACCTTCAGCATCCGCAGGAACAGCGCCAGAAACAGAAGTTCCGTCTTTTTCGTCTTGCAGATTTTCAGCAAATCGGCGGAGACGGTGTCCGCGTCCAGACTGCCCTTGAAGGGCGGATTGGCCAATATAAGAGAATACTTCTCCCGATCCGTGTTCTGCTCGGACAGGCTGTCCCGGTACTCGATAAAGGGGTTGTCGATGCCGTGGGTCATCATGTTCATGGCGCCGATGCGCAACATGGTTCGATCCATGTCGTAGCCATAGAACATGTGGTTCATGTAGTGATCCTTCTTCTGCTTAATGAAAAAGATTTCTTCTTTATGGTACTCTTTCAGGTACTCGCCTGCGGCAACAAGAAATCCTGAGGTGCCACAGGCCGGGTCTATGTTCCTACTGATTTTGATACAATAGAAAAAGCCTTCTCCGGGGTAAAAACCGCCGAAAAAGGCATAAAACAAGGGCTTTCGAGGTCAATCACTGACTCCGAAAGCCCTTTTTCGCTTTATTCAGTTGTGGATTTCTGCCGTTCCAAAGTCCGGCGGCACCGTGGGGTGTAAGCCTTGCGGTGTATGGATTTGGGAATAATTAAAAGGTATAGCAAAATTAAAAGGTTTACTTGTGCTTTCGCCGTACCACAAACGGAATGTGAAACGGAAGGCCCGTTGCCATACCATCATATTTGGAGTCATCTAAGATTAAGCCACGCTTCTTCGCCAGCTTGTGAACCTTTGCGTCAATCTCAAAGAAGTCCTCAAAACCATACTTTTTTCCATGAATTTCATAGTCCCCGCAGGTCAGATATTCGTGACCGTATAATTGCTTGATTACATCACTTGTGGCAAGTTCAGTTCCTTCTGGCAGAGACAGTAGGACATCGACGATTTCAGATACAATTTTATTCATCATCGGTATCCTCCTCACCCTCCATAGGCTCTATGCCAAGCAGCTCCAAGAACTTATTGAAGTTGTACGGATAAGAGTTGCTGCCACAAATCTTCATGGGCTTGTGACCATCGGAAAAGAAAATCTCCAACTCCCACTGGGTTCCGTTCAAGACCTCATATCCGAAACGGCGTGGATCATAATTGCTACGCCATTCTCCAATATGCAACTCTCGGAGACCATCTAAGAACTCCTCCTTGCCTACAGGATAATCAGGAGGGATGCAGAAATTAGACGGCTTCAGAATAAGGGAGTGCTCTACATCCTTATGAAGATGCTCATCATCCAGCGTAATGATATGGGTTTCGTTACCGCTGAAAATGCTCATGTACGGTAAAGTATCACAAGAAAATTATGTCGAATTGACAGCCGC
>CAMCLY010000110.1 GCA_945875805.1 uncultured Myxococcales bacterium
CTATCGCGTCACAATACGAACCACATTCGCGCGCTTCATGACAGTGCCTCGACAATTCGACGAGTTCCGGCACATACGGACGACACCGGGAATCCTCAAAAATCCACGGCAATTCTTCAACAACCCACGCAAAATACCGACGATACCCGTTGCGCGCATGTTCCGCACGCGCCCGGCAATGCGCACGCACAAATCGCGAATTGAGCCAGGCCACCAAAAGATACCCATCCTCGGCCGTGCGTACTGGAATGTAATACACCGTATTCAAAGGCAACGCCTCGCGCTCCCCTACAAAACACGCCTCCAATTCCTGCGAAATGTCTCGCCAGACAACCTTCATCCACCGCTGATGCTCCCCACATCCAAACAGGCTGTAATAAGGACGCCGGCCAAGCCCCTTGCGTCGTTCCAACGCCCCCCGACATCGTTGCAGCCAGCCTTCCGCCCGCTCCGGAAGATGCGCAAGCGGCCTCGAAGGCACACACCAGTCATGCGTAAAAAGAATCCGTTCACGATGTCCCAGACCCATGGGATTTCTGTACGCACGCACATGCGTCCCTCGCAAAACAGGATGCAAGACTTCGCGCTCTATCTCCACCACTTCAGGGCCATCTCCCGTGTCAAAACACACCGACCGCACCAGACCAGCCCCACCCTCTTCGACCTCGTGACCAATAAAATGCGCGTTCGCCCCCGTACACAATCCACGTTTGACCACAAAACACCTGCCAAGCCTGGGAAATCCCGGCAGTACCTCACATACATCCCCAGACGTCAAAGCGATTTCCCGACGAAGCGCATCCCCTCCAAGCGCCGAAAAAAACTTCACGCAGTCTGAACGCCGGAGAATCAAAGACGCCGGATACGTCGCGGCACCAAAGGCGTTGTGAGGCGTGTCCGACCAGTCACTTTTTTCAATACATACGGAATGATGTGAAATATACCGCCGAAACGATTCATAGGACGGAGCACTAAACAGTTTGTTGGGCAACACCATCGAGACCAAACCGTCACGACGTACACATAAAAGAGCTTTTTCGACAAACAAGGCACTGATGTCACACGACTGCGATCCTTTTCCCGACGTCGTAATGGCCGTGCGATACAAAGATTTTAACGCAGCCTGAACTTCCCGCGGTACCGTATGAAGCGAAAACCACGGCGGATTGCCCAACACAATGTCAAAACCTCCCCTCGCCAACACCTCGCCATAATGCACGTCAAAACTGAACAGCGGGGTCTCCTCATCGCGCCAGCGCGCGATAAAATGACGTTGCGCCTGAATCGCCGAAAGACGCGCTTTCTGTACCGCACTCAGACTCGGAACGCGGGTAAAAAGATCACGACTTTCCACGCCCACGGATGCCATCTCCCGCGCATACCCTTCCTCTATGCGACGCAGAAGCCCCGCCCCCGCGCGACTCGATAGCTCCCGCAAACGCGCAGATAGACGACGCTTCACCATCCCCGTCGAAAGCACATAGCGGCGCTTTAGCACACCATATTCCACGTCAGGCTGTACCCCAATCCCGAGAAACGCCCCAAACTGCCTCAGATCCAATAATGAATCCCCACACTGTATGTTGAGATCGAGATTGGGAAGCGGCGGAAGAGGCCCTTCGGGCGGATAATAGCGAACCAGCTCCAGCCACAGACGAAGCTCACACAGCTGATTGGCCTGATAAAGAATATCAACCCCATAAAGATTCTCGACGAGAATTTGTTTGGCCAATAAACCGGGATGCACCGCCTCACCGAGCAACGTTTTGAGCTTCATGTGAAGCGCATGAAGCATCTCAAGCGTGCATTGCAAAAAAACACCGCTTCCTGCCGCCGGATCCAAGACCGTGATCTCGTGCAACGCATCGTCCACCGCACGACACACCTCAAGGGGAAGTTCCACCCCCGGTGCCCCAGAATCCTCAAGAGAACAAAGCCAATGCGCGATTTCTGCCGAAACACCTGGACGCCCCATCAGCCAGTGCTCAAACGTCCGACGAACAATGAGACGCGCCAGACCCACAGGAGTGTAAAACGATCCCGTCCCGGCTCGCCTCTGCGGCGACATCAGGGATTCAAAAATATGTCCCAGCATCCACGGATCAAGACCATTCCCCGCATCCGATTCAAGACAAAAGGGATACTTTGAAAACAACGTCCCAATTATCTCAATCCACACCGCATTGGGCGCATCGAGCTCTTCATACCTCCGCTCGAGATCGCTCGGCGTAAAAAGCCCACCGTTGAGAAAGGGAATCGAACCAAACGCAAGCGCCCGCGGACTGCGCTCGGATTCTTCACGGTTGAGCGTCTCAAAAAACAGTGGACGTATCATCTCGCGGTACACCGACTTCCCCTCACAAAGACAGGCATGTGCCTCCTCGTGCAAAAAGTTTCGTCGCCCGTCCATCGTCCCACGCGAAACCAAAAACGCCACAAACAAAAGTCGCAACAATGTCGTCACCGAAAGAGACGCCCGATCCTCATCCCCAATCTCCCCTTTCCACGACTCCGAAAGACGCCGGCAATGCACACGAAAATCCGACACAAACGCCTGTTCCATCCGTTTGCGCCCAAACTGACGATCCAGCTCAAACGAAAATAACGCCCCCTCTCCGTTTGCCCCCAACGCCCAAAAATCCTCGCTCCGCCACGGAATATCATGCGCCACCACTGGCTCGACGTCGAGACACGACTGCGCCATCACGTCGACAAGATCCCCACGAACCGACACGATGACCACACACCCAGACTCCAGTCCATTCAATAATCGGCGCACATCACGAGGCGACATTCCTTCCGGCGCGCGATACAACGTCAGCCAGGAATTCCGACCAATGCAATACAGTTCCGCCACATTCTCGCCAGCCCAAAGCCCCCAGCGCTCACACGCACACGCTTCAAATCCATCCTTGACTGCTTCCATTTTGTCCTCCACGGCAGCTCTCTGCGGGATCAAAATGGGGCAGCACAACGCGTTTGGGCCCAGATGAAAAAACAAAAAATCCCCGCCAGATGGCGAGGATGACATAAACAAATGAGGCCAAATCTCTCCAGGCTCAGCGCCTCGGACGTTCCGCCACAAAAATATTCCTGGGACTCGATGCCCCAAAATATGCCCCAGGCAACGAATAATCCCCGCTCAGCTCGACAATGTCAAAACCGGCTCGCGTCAGAAGGGCGCGCATCTCCGTCGCCGTATACAGACGAATCTGGATCTTCTGTTCCCATGGCGCACGCGAACTGTCGTCAAACACAAACGAACGCTGAACTTTCAGAAGACCAGACAGCGGCTCCATGTCGATCTCTTCAAGCAACGTGCATTCCTTGCCCTTCCACCACAAACGCAACGGAAGATCGTTGATCAAAAAATCCCGGTTGATCGTCTCAAGCATCAACACGCCACCCTGCTTCAGAGCGCGAAACATCCCCTGCAATACCTTAAAATTGCTCTGATCGTCAAAATACCCAAAACTCGTCTGGACGTTATAAATGGCATCAAATATGGAGTTAAACGACAATTTGCGCATGTCCCCGTGGACAAACTTGATCGCCTGCCCCCGCTCCTGAGCATCCGACAACGCACGCTTGAGCATGACCATCGACAAATCAAGGCCAACCATGTCAAACCCCTGCGCCGCAAGCTCAATCGTGTGACGACCAAATCCGCAACACAAATCCAAAACCCGCGCCCCGCGCTCTATCCCCATCCGATCGACGATAAATTTAGCCTCCCGGCGCGTCTGGCGAGGACTGCTCTTCGGCACCGTCCGCAAATAATCCTCATTGAATATCTGCGCGTACCAGCTGTTGTCCGTAAACTTGTAGTTGAGATCGCGCCCATCGTCATTCTTTCCGCCAGGCAACATGTCGTTGATCGCTTCCTGCGTATACGCGGTTTCACCCTCGCGCAATACACGGACACCAGCCGGCATCTTCGGAGGAATCGGAGGACGCTTCAGACTCTGACGCGGACCGCTTTTCTCGACTTCCTCCGAATCGCTGTCGTGAACAGCCCGCTCCGACGACGCCTCGACTTCCTCCGATTTCGACGAAGACTCCGAACGGGATCCCTCCGACTTCGCTCCCTCCTCCTCCGGCTTCTTGGACGTCTCCTGACCCCTGTTCGCCATCTCGACTTCACGACCGGGCATCGGCAACGTGTCCGCCGTCGCATCATCCTCTTCCTGGGCCAAATCCGACGCTTCCTGCGCGTCCACCGCACTTTCCGCCGCCCGATAACTCCCCGACGTCAGGGACTCCAAATTCACCGACGACGCTATCATGTTCGCCAAGGACTGCGTCGCCGTCACTTCTCCGCCCGTTGACGCATCCCCTCCCGAATACTCCGAATCATCCTCGTCGGATTCAAGATCCCGCAACAAATCTTCCGCATCCGAATCAAATGAAATCTCTTCATTCGCACCGCCGACCTTGTTTTCCTTGTCCATTGCTAAGCCCTGTTGCTAAGATCCATCCTGCGACGCATACAACCGTCATGGCGGATAATCTACTCCAAAACGCAACCACATGGAAGTCATCTCGTGCCACTTGCCAAAATATCCACCACTCGTCACCGCGGTCAACGCACCGCGGGCATCGTGACGGAGAGGCGCGGCTATGCAGACGCATACGCCGCGCCGGTCGGCTATGGGCATGGCCCATACGCCGCCCTTCCATGCTTCAAGTCACCTTTACGCAGGATCCGATTCCCAGCGACCCAACGCCTGACCATAACGCATCCGCTGACCACACTCCAGGCCCACCTCGGGAACAAAATCTCGCCGTTCCACGACGAGCACAACCGTACTGCCAAGCTCAAAACACCCCAGCGGATCGCCCGCCTCCACCGCATAGGGAGTCGGCAGTTCCCTGAAAAATCCCTGACGCAATCGCCCGGCATTCGTCCGAAAATCATCGTATTCAACCGAAATGCGCCCCACGCAGGTCGCCCCCACCTTGACCACCGCCACGCGGTGCCCCTGCGCATCCACCACAAAGGACGTCAGACGCTCGTTCGCCGGGAGAAGATCGTCGGCCAACAAATACCCAAGACGGTTGACGGGAAGCAGGCGCCCCGGCGCATAGCTCATCGACACCACGCGCCCGCTCATCGGCGCATGAATATGATGATAGTCCGACGGCGAAAGATAAATCGTGAACACATACGCATCCTCAAACCAGGGCTCGCCATCCGTCACGGCGAGCAACTCCTCCAGACGGTAGGGATGTCCCTTCGCCTCGACCGTCGTGCCATGACTCGCCACCCCCAAATGGCTCAGACGGCCGTCGACAGGCGACACAAGGGCGCCAGGGGCAACCGTACGCACATCCGGACGAAGGCGCCGGGTGAACAGCGCGTTGAGGCTGCGGTAAGACGAAACGGGATGTTCGGCTTCGGACACATTGATATGTGCCAGATGTGCAAACGCCGAGTTCACCACGCGCTGCACGGGCGAGGCAAACTCGACGTCCGAAACAAAACCAAAGGCACGGCTGGCCAGAGAAGTGGGAAGGCGATCGAGAAATTTTGGTAAAAGACTCATGGTCTCCTTTGTACGCATCCGATGAACGCAAACGATAAATGAAGATACATTTAAGAAAACTGAACGTCGAGAACACCGCCACCAGGGTAAAGGGAACATGGCGAGCCATGCTCGCCATGCCCATAAGGGCGGCGCGTATCGACCACGAAGGGGGAGATAGCGCCGCGCGCAGGGCGTGTCTGCCACAGGCAGACAGCCCGCGCCCCCCGGAAATCGACGCATAGCACCATGCACGACCCACGCGACCGAAATCAACGAAAAAGCACAGAAAAAAACGCAGTTCGCAGGCGAGCCAATCGTTTTCGCCCACCTTTACAGCGGAAATGATTTGTGATAGGCTATCGCGCGATTTAGGGTGTCCTGTGCACCAAAACAGGCGGCACAGGCGCTTCATGGCTATTGAAACAATGGAGTCCGAGTATGCGGTTAAGAAATAAAATGTTGGCATTAGGATGTATGGCGGCGACCTCGGCCATGCTGGTTTCAGGACTGGCATGTAACGAACATGAGATCGCCCCGTTTTCCAAATCGCTGAGCGCCGGTAAGATTCAGAGTACGAGTTCGGGTTCATCGCGCGCCGTCGATATCCTTTTCGTCATCGACGACTCCAATTCCATGGCCGAAGAGCAGAAAACGCTCAACGACAACTTTAACCGGTTCCTGGAACAAATCATCGCCGCCAACGCCGATTTCCGCATGGCCGTCGTCTCCACCGACGTGCTCTACGGCTCCATCTTCCAGACCGGCCTCAACCGCGACGGCCAATATGATGCGGACAAGGCAGAGTGCGAGTCCCTTTTTGCCAATAGAAAGTTCATCAGCTCGAGCGACGAGGACATCAAAAATGCCGCCACGGTGGCAGAAAAAACGGCACAGCTGCAGAAACTCTTCAGATGCCAGTCCGAAGTCGGGACGAAAGGATCACCGGTTGAGCGCGGCCTTGGCACCATGGTCAATGCCTTCCGAAACAAAAGCATCAACGGCGAATTCAAACGCAAGGGTTCTATTCTCTCCATCGTCTTCGTCACCGACGAAAACGATTGCTCCGAAATCGACTGCACCGGGACCCCTGACGGCCAGTCCTGCCAGTCGCCGACCATCGCCGACACCGAAGTGGCCAAATGCGAAGTGCAGCGCAACATCGAAGACAGCTGCATCATGACGCGCGAGGATCGCATCAAAAAAGACTCAAACAACGCCAGCTACATCCTCAATGCCAGCGGCAACCAGGTCACTTACAACGGCGTCACCAAATCCATGCGCGAGTGGTGCGTCCAGGGCGACGCAGATGCCCGTAACGCCATTCTCTCGGCCATCGACGAGTGCGTCGGCGACGACGAAAGCAAACGCACCGACTGCATGACCAACTATCAGGTCTCCTGTCCCAAGGGGGGATGCACCAACGGCCTTGTCTCGCGAAGCATCTTCTATAACTACATCATCAACGACGTCGTCATCGCTTCCAACCGGCAATACTACGAAGAAACCTCTGCAGAACTCTTTGCCGACAAATCCGACGCCGAAAAACAGGCTCTCCTCGAGGAACTTGCCAAAAAAGACGTCATCGTCGCCAACATCATCAACCGCGACCGCGGCGTGCGTTACGAAAACGGCCCCACCGACAAATGGTGCGGAAACAGCGGCAACGAGAGCTACCGCTACCAGCTCTTTGCCGAAATGTTCGACAACGACCCCATTTACGCCCCCATCTGCTGCCGCAAGGGCGAAGCGTTCTACACCTCCATTTCGGGTTCCACCGAAGCCGTCTGTGCGGATGGCATCGAAGACGGCACCAACTCCCTCTTCGGTAGTGCACTCGGCGTTATCGGCCGTCGCATCGGCGAGGCCGTCAACACGCTCTGCACGGATACCGCTCCGCTTACATGCGATCCCACCGAATGTGACAATAATGCCGCCGCCTGCCCTTGCCTCTACGGTTGCAACAGCGCCAATCCTCACTTCAAGGGATCTGACCGCGAGTATTATCTCTGCAATGAGTTTGATCTTACCGTAGGATACGTCCCCGATTCGGTGCCCGACGAAGAAATTTCTTCCGAACATCCCGATTACGTCAAATACGACCTCGGTTCCGGATACACGATCGATTACGAATCGAGCTACTGCTTCACGCGCACGGGTTCACCCATCCAGATCAACCTCGTGACCAATGAGCCCAGCACCAAGCTCGTCATTCAATATCCAAAACGCGTTTCTTCCATTTAATTCCAGCAACCACGCGTTCAAAAAGCCGTATTTCTCCGCGAAATACGGCTTTTTTTATGATTGGCTTTGAATGACATCCTTTTTTGCAAAAAAACATTTGCATTACCTCTTCAAAATGCGTAAAAGCCCGCCTCGGAGGTGTGGCTGAGTGGTCTATAGCGGCGGTCTTGAAAACCGTTGTACTCGTGAGGGTACCGGGGGTTCGAATCCCTCTGCCTCCGTTTTAAAGCGCATCATCTCTGATGCGCTTTTTTTTTCTCCCGTCACTGTTCTTCCCAGGTAAAAAAGGAAAGCGTCCTTTTATTTTTCTGGATCGCCTCCTCATCCGTATTGTCCTCCTCATCACGGTATCGACGAATAGGACGTCTCATCGCCACGGCCACGGGGCGGACACATCCTTCCTCGACACCGCGCAACATATCCTCCATTCCTGCAATATCGAGAGGCGTCGAAAAATCAGAATACCAAAACACATCGATTTGCCGATGAAGCTCCCAGGGTATCAGGGCAAACGCATCCATCCATCGACTCTTTGGACTGTGGGGAAGATAAACAAAATCCGGCCATCGACGACGGGTTTTTAAAAGCCGGAACACGACCTCCTGAAAAGAGAGTTGAGAGATCGCCCGTTCCGCCTGGAAATTGCCGTTCTTAAGCGCATGGATTCTCCACTCCCTTCGCGTCCAGTCTGCAAGAGCCTGCAAATCAATTTGCGCATCCCGCCCGTGATGTATAGAGAAATCCACACGTTTGTATCGTTTAAAATCGCTCCATATCCGATACGCAATTTGGCGCCAAAGCTCTTTAGCTCCTGGCTGTTCCAGCATGGGCGGAGAAAAGGACAGTGCGTCCAACATCCACGCTCCAAGGGGATGCGCAATCTCTTTTCCGTCCCAATCCCTGAGGATGATGGAGGCACCTTTTTCATCATAACCCACCATCGTCACCAACGCATATTCTGAGGCACGGCCGAGAGCATCGCCCCATACATCCACCAGGCGAGAACGATTGGGGACGTCCCGATACGGCACTCGCATGGGCCATCCGGCATCGATAAGAAAAACAGCCATCTTCGGATTTTCCTCGGGGTGATCCCACACCCGGAGTTCACGTCCTTTGGCGACGTCCCGCCACAATATCCGATTGGTCCGATCACCATATTGAAAAGGACGGATTCGCCCCGCATTCCAATCCCCGGCTGACAACCCGAAAGTTCTGTTTCTCTCGGCATCAAGGACGCGCTCATTATCCTTTATGAGGACATTGACTTTAATATTTTGTTCCAGACAAAATTCGGCCTTTATCCCTTCAAAAGCATCCGTCAAAATGATTCCAACCCCAATGATCGCGCCCGGACCGGCGGCAACTGCTTCACACGAAACCGTTCTTTTGACCATGGAGTGCCCGGGAATGTCCCAATTCCGGCACTCCGGGATACTCAGGTGTTGTGTATGTTCCCAAATGATATTTTCCATGTGAACACTCCATGGCAAATCATTTCGGATGATAACGTCAAACTCAAATTTTCCCATCCCCACATCCGGACCGGACATATTCATACACAAACGCAGCGCGCCGGTACGCATGGATCGCCAGGAAAGCAACAGGCGAGAGTACCATGCCGCAACGACAAACAAACCACCAGCCGTGCATGCGGCAAAAAAGTTCGACAGCTCGCTTTTTCCAATCCACTCGACCAGATTTGCGGCCACCGCGCCCGCGATCAAAAGGACGAGCAACAGTATCACTCTAAAGGACAAATACGGAGGATTGTCGATGAGTTCCTTCATACGTGCTTTATGACCTCCATCAGCCTTCTAAACGCCTCGATCGGATGCCTTGTCGGAGCATCAATCAGAGTCGCAATGTATAGCCTTCCCTTCCGTTTTGACATCGTATGTTTTATGTCCCACTGAGCTCCATCTCATGTTTTTTGGATGGCCAATCATACAGGAGTTCGATAGACATTTTTCAGAAATTTTTCAAACTCATCTGGACTCCATTCTGGCGTTCCCCTACAAAGAGGGTCTGCCGTATGCCGTGAGGTATAGGCAGACTGACGGGCCGTATTGAGCGAAAGCGAAATAGGCGCGTCAAAACACAAAAGATATATTATTACAAGAGAGATTCGATTCTAAAGATATTATTAGATAACGTCCACATGAGTTCGCAAAAACGAAAGAGCTAAAAAAGCCATTGGAAATCCAGTATGATGAACTTGACTAAAAAACTCTCATCGAACAGGAGGAACCAATGGCGAGAGGTATTGATAGAACAGAATTGCTTGAGTTGCTAGCAGAAACGGTCAACAACGAGAATCCCATGCTTCATCTGATGGAGTTTTTTCTTGGGCATTTGATGGAGGCTGAGGTTGAAGTCATCGTGGGGGCAGACAGGAGTGAGCGGACGGAAAAGCGCAAAAATTATCGCTCAGGCTATCGTGACAGACGTTTCGACACTCGTCTCGGGAGCATGGACCTGAAAATCCCAAAGCTCCGAACTGGCGGCTATGTTCCCTGTTTTCTTAGATTCTGTTTGGTATCTATTTGCAATAATTCTAATGAATGCCATGGATATCAGTTGCAG
>CAMCLY010000111.1 GCA_945875805.1 uncultured Myxococcales bacterium
GACAAAGTCCCCCCACGCCCCCCGAAATGCGAAAAGGGCACATGGCTACGCCATGTGCCCTTTTCGCATTTCATGAGGTGGTGAGGCTTGGGGCGTGGTGGAGGTCGAGCTTTTTGTGGGTTTGGGGTGAAAAAAAAGCGCCCCCTGGGTGGGGGCGCACGATGTATTGTTGGAGATAATTTGGCGATTACATCGCGGGGGCGTTTTCCAAATCGACGGTCTGGACGTCGGCGGTGGCATAGTTGGTCATGGTGACGTGACGCGATTCGTCAAACTGAACCTCACCCAGCACGACGCCGTCGTGTTCAACGATCATGCGGTGTTCGTCGACGGCCGTAAACTTGAGTTTGGTGCCATCTTCGGCGATGGCGGTCATGGTGCCGTCTTCGGCCGGTTCAAACGTCACGTTGCTGCCGATTGGGTTGGAGCCCATAAAGAACTCGATCATATTGATGATCAACCAGTCGGCAAACATAAACAGCTCATAAGCCGGCAAGATGGTGAAACACCACATGACGAGCGTTTGCACGAAGACGTTGCTGTGGACGCTTGCGTTGAAGTTGTACAGCAGGCGCGTGGCTCCAAAACTTCCAAAACAACCGTTGAGAAGGCCGCCCAAGACGAGCGAGCAAATGGCGACTTTTAACCAGCGTTTCATGAAATCTCCCAAGAAAGACCCGGTTCGGGAGGCAACCCAATGCCAACCTGAGCGGGTTTGACATTTCATCGATTTATTCCATCGATTTTTTGCCGTCATAGCTTTTTTATGGTCAAACTTCAATGATGCAGAGAATTTGGTGTGTGTGTTTGTGTTTTAATGTGGGGCAAGGTCGTACCCAAGAGCGTTCCGAACGCGCGTGTTGAGGTCTAAAAAGCGTCGAAGTGGATTTCAACGGGCGAGAGGGGAAATAAAAAAGGTGTCCTTGGCGGGACACCTTTTTTGAGGAAAGGTTGAATGCCGGTTTATGCGCAATCGCGGGCATTTTCGAGGAGGAGATCAAGCCCTTTGTCGAAAGCGCCGGATTTGCATGCGCATGTGGCGTGCATGAGGCGCAGTGCGCAATTGTTTGGGTCGATTTTTCGGGCGGCGCGGATGTAGTAGGATGCGGCGCGGTAATCCTGGCGGATGAGGCAGATGTTGCCCAGGAGTCTGAGGACTTCGAGTTCTTGATCGGGTCTGAGTGGGACGAGTTTTCGGCCTTCTTCGAGGAGTTTGATGGCGTCGACGTATTTGTGTTGCTGGGAGAGTGCGACGGCCATGTGGGTCCGGGCGGGGAGGAAGTTTGGGTTGATCTGGAGTGCGTCTTTGAAGTTGACGCAGGCATCCGGATAAGCGCCCTGGCCTATGAAGTAGACGCCGCGTTCAAAGAACCGGCGCACGCGCAGAATATCGGAAGCGGACATGGTGTCCTCCTAGTCGAGGTCGAGGCTTGCGAAGCGGTTTGAGGGATTGATCTGCTTGTCGCCGGCGGCGAGTTCCGGGGGAGGGGTTGGGACAGCGGAGGGGGCTTCTTCGCGAGAGGCGGCGGTTTTGGCAAAGTCGTTGGAGGTGGAGGCGGAACTCGATGGCACTTCGGGGTCGTCGCCTGGAGCGACGTCTGCGATGGGTGGGGGGAGTTCCTCGTCGTCTTCCTGGGCGCGCGACGGGGGTTCTTCAAACAGGGCGAACCCGCGTTCGCCGCGATCGTTGGCAAAGAGATCGGCCATGGTGGGGGTTTCGACTTTGGAGGCGACGGGTTTTTGTGCCGGGGCGGCGCGGCGCCATGGTTTGCTGTCTAAGGCATCGATGCGTTCGGCGGGGCTCATGTCGTCTTCGTCGATATCGCCGGTTTCGCTATGGTCTTCGGCGGCCCCTTCGCGCGCCAGCGTGGGCGTGGGGCCGTTGAGATCAAATTCGGCTTCGCCAATCGACACGTACACCGTGTACGGGGTGACCCGGAATTTGCCCAGTTCGTCGAGTTCAAGACACGCCTGAAGTTGCGTGATGAGTTGCGAAAACGTCAGACCGGAAAGGTCGCGCAACGACTCGGGTTTGCTCACCTGGGTGTCGAGTTTGACGGGTTCGTTGAGGACATAAATGCGAAGAAGATGCTCCATCAAATCGACGAGTTCTTCTTTGGAATACCGCTCGAGGGCGGCCTTGATCTCCTGGTGTTGAGCTGCTGAAGCCATGGCATATCCTTGGTGATGGGGTTGGGAGTCTGTATAGATGGAAAACCTGCGTTAAAACATTGCGCCGTCTTTGTCGTCGGGATGGATGTTGCAGTCGATGAGAACGGCGCCTCTGAAATCGGCGCGGACGAGGTTGGCTCCTCGCAAATCGACGCGCACCAGAATCGCGTTGCTGAAATTCGACGCATGGAGGTTTGCCCCTTTGAGCGAGGAGTCGATGATCATGGCGCGGGAAAAGTTTGTCCGCGTCAGAGAGGCATTGCCCATCTTGGGATCGCTGAAACTGACCTGAGCCAGGAATCCGCTTTCAAAGTTGGCGCCGTACAACTCGCTCGACTGGAACTGGGTTTTGACGATTTTGGCGCGCACAAACGAGGCGTTGGACAGGGTCGATTCAAAGATGCTTGAGTTCTGGAGGATGGCATCGTCGAACCGGCATTCGATGGCTTCGCAATTGAGCATGTTGAGACCGTCGATGTCGCATTCGCAAAAACGGCTGCCGCGCATGGCGCTTTCGGTCCATTGCACGTTGGTGGCTTCGAGGCCGTCGCCTCGCAGGTTGGGCATGGCCACGCGATGGATGAGGACGTTTCGCAGGTATCGGTGTTCAAATGAGGTGCGTTGCACCACGACGTTGCGAATGGCATATCCGTCCAGACCTCCGCCGGATATGTTTTCCTGGAGATCCATTTCGGAGGAAAGGATGTTTTGAAAATCGCTCAGGGCTTTGGTTTCGGGGGGCATTTTTTATTCCGCATGGTGAATGGGTATCGAAAGATCGCACATCGTTAAACCGCCGCATATTACCGCGTCTGGCAAAAGCGTCAACCCGTGCACGATTTCGCGCCATAAAAAAAGCCGCGTATCGGGCCCCGTGTGGGCCGATAGCGGCTTGCGGGAGGCGTATCGGGGGCGTTCGCCCCCGATAGCCGCCGCGCCTAATCGCAGAGCGGGCTTTGGGCAAAACTCGACGCGTCAAACGTCGCATCGGTCGTGAAGAGGTTGGCGTGGACGACGGTGGTCGAGCTCGACCAGGGGATGGGGGTTTTGCGCACGCCGTGGATTTGCCCCTTGTCGATGGCGTCATTGAGGCCGGCGAAGTCGACAAAATCGATGTAGCGACCGCCGCAGCTGAGTTGCAGGCGGTGGATGGATTTGCGTTGCGCGATCATGAAATCGCCGTGGAGTGCGGTTTCGGACGTCGGCAGGGAGAGGAAGGCGTCGCATTTGTCGGCAAAGGCTGTGCGGTAGGTGTTGTAATCGGCCTCGGTGTCCATGGGTACGGAGCAGAGGGTGAGGGGCGAGCAGGGCGGGGTGGGCTGGATGCGGGACGTGTCGAGGGCGGCGAGGTTGTAGAGCGTGTAGGCGTACTGCGGGGTTCCGTCGCTGGCGATGTAGCTCGAATAGAAGGCTTTGCCGTCGGCTTTGAGGATGGAGAGGGAGCATTCGGTGAGGTCGATGGGGGTGCCGTAGACGTTGACGGTGAAGGCCAGTGCGCGCGGGGTGCCGTCGGCATCGCTGGCCACGAGGTATTCGTCGATGACGAGGTGCCGGTTGGGGACGCAGGCGGCCGCGTCGAGTTTGCACGTGTTTGTGCATGCAAGGCGCATATTGTCATACGTCCAGGTGATGTCATCGTCGGACATGGCCGCGCAGATGCTTTCGAGGCGTTGGGCATCGGCGTAAAGCAGGCCGTCGCAGGCTTCGCCATCGTCGATGCGTTTGTTGCCGCACGTCGGTTCGCACGCGAGTTCGGTGTCGATGCCCGAACACGTGGCGTTGCACTGGAACACGGCGTCTTGTTTGAGGGTTTGGCCGGCGGGGCAGACTTTGGCGGTGTCGGGAATGTGTGTGCCGTCGCAGACTTCGGCCGGTGCGCCCTGAACGTTTGCGTCGAGGCGGCCGTTGCCGCAGGCGGTTTCGCAGGCATGGCTGCGGTCGACGTAGGTACATGTCTCGCTGCATGTCCATTTCGGGTTATCCACGACGACTTCGCCCGCCACGCAGACTTTGGCGGTGTCTGGGAGGTTTGTGCCGTCGCAGAGTTCACCGCTGTCGAGGGTGCCGTTTCCGCATGTGGCGGGCGCCTTGCCGCAAGCTCGATCGACGTCGGCCCAGTCGCCGTAACACTTCATGGCCGAAGGGTCGGTGATGACCTCGTCTTTTTTAGAGCAGACGAGCAGTTCCGGAATAAACTGCGTGCCGTCGCAGACTTCGCTGTCGGTGATGGTTCCGTCGTTGGAGACCGGGGGTTGTGCGTAGTTCACCGTCAGGGTGGCGCGTTCGTCGGCGCGGTATACGTCGTAATTCTGAACGAGACCGCGAGGGCCGCATGTGTAATAGGTCACGCCGTTGTCGAAACTGATTTGTGCGTCGAGCGTGTAGACGCCGGCTTCGCTGTACCAGAACCCTTCATACATATCCCAGTTGTGAAGCGTTCCGATGTAGCGGTCGACGCCGCTTGCATTGGTCCACGATTCGTCGGCCGTGGGTTTGACGTAATGGTTGATCTGTTTGGAGACCGCGCCGTTTTTCACCAGCCCCGAGACAAATTCGATCGAGATGTTTTTGGACACGTCGGTTTTGTCCGTCTTGTCGGTGATGCCCGGGATCGAGAGTTCGAGGGCGAGTTCTACGGTTTGGGAACGGTTGGTGAGGGTGTCGCGGCTGATCGAGTAGGCGCAGGACGCGATGTCCGTATTTTCGATGTTGCAGTGTTCGCCGAGCTGATACGCGGGGGCGCCCACTTCGTCGGCCGTCACCGTCCAGCCGTCGCCCATTTTGGCATCGCTCGCCACGGTGTGCGGTTGCGCGCTGCACTGGCGTATGAAATCCGTCGCTTGTCCGTAGTTCATGGCCTGATACATCGAGTTCCAATTGACAAAATCGACGACGGCGTCATTCCCGCACGTCAGGCCGACCAGACCCGCGTTGCCGATGGCGTTCATGGCGGTGACAATTTCGTTTTGGCTCAAAATCGCATCGCACGTATCTCCAAACTTGTCCTGTGTCCCGGATTGCGAACAAATCACGGCGACTTTTTTGCCATCCAGCGCCGTCACGCCCAGTTCCGCCAGGGCAAACCGTGCCTCTATCCTGGACTCGCTGAACACCGCGAGGCTGCATCCCGACAAATCGACGCGCGCCTGGCCACGGTTGGCGAGTTCAAACGCGACAGCCGTGACGCCGGAAATATCGCCTTGGGGAACGACTTCGGAAAACATGACGCCTTCATAAGGTTTGACCGAACATGCCTGGGAGAGGTCGAGCGCGCACGCGGTGGAACACGTCACCTTGGACGGATCGAGCGTCTTTCCCGGATCGCACTGGGCACCGGAAATCGCCTCGGGGTCAAGCAATGCGCCGTCGCAGGGCTCCCCCGCATCCAGCGCGCCGTTTCCGCATGTGTCCGGCCTGACACAGGCGCGGCTCGTGTCGACCGACTGGCACGAATCGAGGCACACAAACCGAGGATTTTCGAGCATCTGATACCCCTCGGGGCAACGCCGTAGTGCCTGCGGAATGATCGTTGCGTCGCACACTTCGCCGTCGTCGAGCTGGCCGTTTCCGCACGTTTTGGGCGCCGCAGACGCACACACGCCTTCGTCGACGACTTTGCATGACGTACACTTGAGTTTTGACAAATCCGGATGCTCACACCCTGCGGTAATCGTCGGGGCGCGACCGTCGCATTCTTCGTCGCCTTCCACAATGCCATTGCCGCAGACCGCCCCTGCGTCGCAAGCCTGAGCCATGTCGAGCGTGCATGTCTGTGTGCAGCGCAAATCCTCCACGCGCGCCACGCTCCCGTTTGGACAGTAGGCCGTAAGGCCCGCCCGGAAATTCGTCCCGTCGCACACTTCGTGCTCGCCAAGAATGCCGTCCCCGCACACATCGCTCAAATCGGCGGCATCGTCGCATCCGTAAAGCATCGTTATCGCAAGCAAAATCAAGGTTGAGCGTTTCATTATCATGGTCTCCGGACACGCCTCAAAGGAAGCGTCTGCATTGGGGTGTGGATTTTTGTGGGCCCGGGCTATTTGCGGTGCAAATACGCCCGGGCGGCGCGCCTATTGGGGCCCTGCAGGCCCTCAATACGGCGCGCCTTTGCCAAAGACGCGGATTCTTACAAGCCCCTCTCTCTTCGGTCAAACATTAAGGCTCGCATTCCATCCCACCTCGACGGCAGACGAGCGCGTGACATTCGGAATTGTGCGGTACTCCGTGGGATGCGTCGGCGGAACGCGTGGGCCATGAAAATGCACTCAGGGATAACGACAAACGGAGGGCACGCATGCGTTGAGATGAGAAAACGCCCGCGAGGCTTTGGCCTGCGGGCGTTTTCACTTTTTGGGGGATGCGTCCCTAGAAAATCATTTAGAGGGTATCAATGCGTTTGTAGCTGTTCATGTCGATGATGATGACGCCGCCTTTTTTGGGGGGATTTTCTGGGCGACGTTCGGGCGCCGTTTCGGGGGGAATGTCTGGCATGTCGTAATTGGGTAAAGGCAGTCTCAACAAGTCCGGATGTTTGGACTGTTCTTCACGTCGTCGGATTTCGTCGATAATGAGATAGTCGGGGATGATGACCATGTCTGCCTCCATGGATATGGTGCAGAGAATTTCTGCCGGTGGGCACGCATTTAAATTTTCATGCCCAGGCGTGTAACTAGTCACCCCATCATGGGACTGCAAGGGTTTTGTGGTTGGATGTGTGCTTTGCGCGTGTCTGGAATTTGGGGTTGAGGTGACAATTTGCGCGCAAAGTGACGAAAATGAGCACACGCTTTTTGCGCGGTCTTGCGTTTCGTGTGTATTTCACCCTATAGTAACGCGCTTATTTTGGGCCGCTATCGGGGCGGCGCTTCGTTGTTTTCCTACCCATGATAGAACTACTTCTCGTCCTCTTTCTTCTTTTTTGTAACGGATTTTTTGTCGCGGCGGAGTTTTCCCTCGTCCGCGTGCGCGTGTCACAACTCGAAGTCCTCCAGAACGAGGGCAGTCGTGCGGCCGGCCGCGTCATCAAGATTGTCCATCATTTGGACTCCTATCTCTCCGCAGTTCAGCTTGGTATCACCGTCGCAAGCCTCGGCATCGGCTGGCTTGCCGAGCCCGCCATCGGGCGCTACTTGTCTGCGTTGTTGGGCATGATTGGCATTTCGGCCGATCTCACCGGCGGGATCAGCGTGGCCGTTGCCTTCTTCCTCGTCACGTTTGCGCACATCGTTTGCGGCGAGCTCGCCCCCAAAAGCCTCGCGATCGCAAAACCGCTCGAAGTCAGCATGTTCGTGTCGATGCCAATGCGGATCTTCCACGCGGTGTTCAGTCCCGTCATGTACCTTCTCGTCGTCACGAGCAACCTGCTGCTCAAGATTTTCCGCATTGAGCCGCCGCAACCTGGGCACAGCTCCGGCGTCTCTGCCGAGGAACTCCGGAATATCGCCCAGCACAGCTCCGACGATGGCACCATCACCAAGGAAACCGGAACCCTCCTCGAAAACGTCTTCCAGTTTTCTACGCTCAATGCCCGTGAAATCATGGTTCCGCGCGGCAAAATCGACGCCGTGTCCATCGACAGCACGCTCGACGACTTCATCGCCACGGCGCTCGACAAGGGCCATTCTCGCTATCCCATTTACCGCAATGACGTCGACGACATCGTCGGTCTCGTCCACATCAAGGACGCGTTCGCCGCACAAAAAAATCATACCGGCGCCACCCTCGAATCCCTCATGCGCGAGATCATCTTCATCCCCGAAACGGCGACGATTGGGTACGTCCTCGACAAACTCCAGCAAAAACGCTCCCACCTGGCGGTCGTCGTCGACGAGTACGGCGGAACGTCGGGCCTCATCACCATCGAGGATACCCTCGAGCGCCTCGTCGGCGATATCGAGGACGAATTTGACCCCGAACAGCAGGAGGACATCCAGCCCGCCGCCGACAATACATGGATCGTCAAGGGCGAAACATTCCTGGGTGAGCTGACCGAAACACTGAATGCCCAGGAGATCGAGGCCGAAAGCGATACCGTCAGCGGGCTCATCATGGAAAAACTCGGTCGTGTCGCCAAAAATCACGACAAGGTCGAGTTCCAGGACCTCTCGTTTGAGGTCATTTCGATGGAACGCCTGCGCATCTCCCGCGTGTTCGTCAAAAAACTTCCCGTGCAGAACACTCCCGAGTGACGTGCACGGACCCGGCATTCACCCCGGCGCATCTCATGGTTCCGTCAGGGACATTGCTTCCGTCCCCCTCTCCCGTGGAGAGGGGGGTAGGGGGTGAGGGCAAGGGGGGTAGCGGCGTATTGAGGCCACGCCGAAATAGCCGCTCAGGGGGGCATTCCCCCCACCCAAAACAACCCGAAATTCAGAATTTTACCTTCATTCACCATCATTTTCTGGAATCTTAGTAGTGGATCTCAAACAAAAAGACTCGTTATCCCCCAGTGTCCGCGTGCTTTCGATTGGCGGCACGGGCGTTTTCGGCATGAACTGCCTTCTCCTTCAATCCCCGCGTGCGCGGCTTCTCATCGACTGCGGGGTCATGTTCCCGTCGGATACGGATTTGGGCGTGGACCTCATCACGCCGGATTTTTCGATTCTCGAACAGGAACCGCCCGACGCGTTGCTCGTCACCCATGCGCATGAAGATCACATTGGCGCCATTCCTTATCTTCTCTATGCCCTGATCAAACACGGCTTTGACAGGAAGTTGCCGATTTATGCCAGTGATTTTACGCTGGCGCTTATCCGGCGACGTCTCGACGAACATGATTTGTCCAAACACGTCGAGTTCAACATCGTGCGTCCCAAGTCGACGCATCAGTTTGGGGATGTGTCGGTCGAATGCATCGACGTCTGTCACTCCATTCCCGGTAGCTTTGCCTTTGCGTTTGACACGCCTGCCGGCGTCATCGTCCATTCCGGCGACTGGCGCATCGATAATACCCCCATGGCCGGTGCCAAGACAAACCTCGCCCGTTTTGAGGCGCTCGGCGACAAGGGCGTGCGCCTCTTTTTGAGCGATTCGACGAACGTCGAGGTCAACAATTCCGGGATCACCAGCGAACTCGACGTGTTCAACGACATCCAGACGTGCATCAAACAGGCGCGCGGGCGCGTGTTTATCACGCTTTTTGCGTCCAACATCGGGCGTCTGCAGTCCATCGTACTCGCTGCGGCCAACGCCGGCCGGAAACTCGTTCTCTCTGGGCGTTCCCTCGTCACCAACATGACGACCGCTCGCGAACTCGATTACCTCAAGGTTCCGCAAAACCTCGAAATCCTGCGCGAGGAGGACATCGAGGCCGACGACGACAACCTCGTCATCGTCGTGTCCGGATCTCAGGGCGAAAAGACGGCTTCGCTCTACAAAATCGCCCAGGGCGAACATTCCAAAATTCAGTTGCGGCCGACCGACACGCTCATCTATTCGGCCCGGCAGATTCCCGGCAACGAACGCCGCGTCGATGCCATCATCAACGGGTTTTACCGCCAGGGCGCAAGCCTCGTCGATCGTCCCGACCTCACGTTCCACAGTTCCGGACACGGCAACCAGCGCGAGCTTGAACTCCTCATCGACCTCCTGGCCCCAGACATCTTCATCCCCGTCCACGGCGATTACCGACGCCTCTCCCTCCACCAGCAGCTCGCGAAACGCATGGGCGGAGAGACCCAGACCGAACTCATCGGCGAGGGACAGTGCGTCGTGTTGACGGCCAAGGATCACGAGATTCGTGATGGATATGTGCCGTCAAGACGGTATGTCGTCGGCAAATGCCCGGATGGCATTTCGTCCGCCATCATGAAGGAAAAGAAAAATCTGGCGCACCAGGGGCTCCTCACGATTTCTGGCGTACTCAACAAAAACGACGAACTCCAGGGCGACTTGCGCATCCGAGCACTCGGCATCTGCGTCGATGACGGCTGGTTTGCAGAACTTCAGCCCGAACTCGTCCGCACCATCCATAGCTCCGCCCGCCACGGCGACATGGAGGAGATCATTCGCCACAAAGCCGCCCGCATGATCAAACAGTCCATCGGACGCTTTCCGACCATCCTCGTCGATTTCTTTGTCGTAGACTGAGCGTTTTGTTTTTTGTTTTTTTTGTGGGGGGACCAGTCCCCCCACGCCCCCCGAATTGCGAAAGGGCC
>CAMCLY010000112.1 GCA_945875805.1 uncultured Myxococcales bacterium
ACCAGGTGACGTTCAATCTCATCAAGGTGCCTGAAGTTCAGAACTTTGAATATACAGGTGCGGCTCAGTCTGTCGATCTTCCACCTGGTAAATATAAACTCGAAGTCTGGGGAGCTAATGGTGGCGATATTCTATCCGGCTGTACTGGCGCGCCTGTTTATGGTGGTCGCGGAGGTTATAGTTCTGGGATCATCGCAATTCCTGCCATGACAAAGGCTTATATCTATGTCGGTGGAAGTGGAAAGAACTACTCGGGTAACACAAACCAAGTCCACGGTGGTTTCAATGGTGGCGGTAGCCAGGTTACTGGTGATGGATACACCAATTACATTGGCGGTGGCGGCGGCGCAACCGATATCCGCTTAAAATCCGATACTCCCTATTCCAGAGTCATCGTCGCTGGCGGTGGTGGTGGAGCTAGCGATCGTTCAGGTTCTGGCGGATACGGCGGCGGTAATTCAGGTGGTGATGGGATTCTAAGCACGTCAGATTCTGCCACCATTGGTCGCGGTGCAACAATTAGCGTTGGCGGTTCTGGATACGAACAAGGCAAATTCGGTAACGGTGGTACAGCCTTTGTCCATGGCGGCGGCGGCGGCGGCGGTTGGTACGGCGGCGGCGGCGGTGGTCATTGCGGTGGTCATGGCGGCGGCGGTTCTGCATGGCTCTATACATCCAGTAGCTACTCAACCTGGAAAACTGGAAATCCTACAGATGCGGGCAAATTTGTCCTTGATACAAACTATTACATGACCACAACCCAAACAATTGCCGGCAACGCCTCAATGCCTGCCCCTGCGGGCAGCACCGAGACCGGACATACTGGGAACGGTTATGCACGCATCACGCTTGTGAAATAGTTTAATTCTGTTCCATGAGATTTGAACCGCCATCGGCGCATGCCGATGGCGGTTTTTTTTGTGTGTGAACAGCGGGTTGCTAATGAATGAGTCTTGAGTGTGATTGGTCAATTACAAGAAGATTTTATTTGACATTTCTGATATTCAAATAAATCCAGAAGTTGGTGGTGTTGGAAATAATAGCGACACGCTTGACACAAAGTCTTAAAATTGGTAAAGTGAGAATGGGTTGTTTTATGTCGAACGACATAAAACATTGAGTACTCATTAAGGAGGTCTTATGAGGAAAAGAAGTTTTATAGTAAATATGATTCGTCTTTGTATTATTTTGATATCCGTCTTAGGGTGTAATGAGTCTGAATTTATAAAAACTGATTTTGATGTAACGAAACAAGCACTAGAGCCATTTTTGTGTTCCATTACAGTTGGAGAGGGTTCACAGTCTGAAGTTCTTTCTCATACATTTGAAAATACGAGTGGAAGTGTAACGCTTAATACTGAGGACGCATATTCATTTATTCGTGCGACCAGTGGGCCATGTAAATTTACAGTATATAATGAGAGCAATGGGGGCGGAAGATATGTTATTATCGGCACGGATCTAGACGGAAGAATTAGAGCTGGGCTAGATGGTGTTCGTTGTAAAGATGGTGATGAAAGTACTTACTGCATGTCGTCTGATAGTGAAATGTGGAGAGTGCGATCAGTTAAGATAGAACCTGTTTCTGTAACATCTTGCTATTTAAATATCGGTGGAGGTGGAGTTCGCATGAATTACTACCCTGGAGAATACGAAAGGGTTCCAGCAATGGATCGTATGACCTATTTTTTGGGTGGTAACTGTGATGCGAAAGCTTGGAACGAAGTCAATTTTGCATTAGCAGAAACTCCGGAGGATGAAGATGATTATTACAATCGTTTTGTAGGACTGCATGTGAATGCAAGAACCGTTGCACAAGGATTGGCCAGAAGTATTTATGATCCCGGATTCAGGATTCGCTCCATGAAGATCAGTCTTTGGGGAATCAGTAATAATACCTATGTTTCAACTATGAATTATGATTTTGGTCGATGGCTTCCAAGTTATGTTCTAACTGATTCTATTTACAGCATAAATTCAGGAGATGATCTTGATCAAGATGGGTTGAACGACTATCAGGAAGATCTTCTGGCTGATGCTTTTAGGCCTATTGTTTTAAATCATGAAACGGAGCTTATAGACGATTTTCATGGTACACGAGCTAATGTGTATGCTGATTTTCAAGGAAATCCTGTCCATGAACCAGTCGCTGCATTTCAGGTGAGAAAATCGTCGACATATCCTGAAAACATGATCGAAATTATATATATGCAATATTGGCTTCACGATAAAGGGAGTGACTCATGTTCAGGTCATAATGGAGATTCTCAAGCTCATATTTTTCATTTAAAAACTGAGCCAAGTGGTGAGAATTATGGAAAATTTTGGTATCTATATGCTACATCTAATAATGTTTTTGAATCCATTCCAATAGAAACCAATTCCAACGCCGTTGGTGACGTGCAGGATATATCATTAACGGCAGAAGAAATGCAAAGCGTTCAACCTCCAATTTACCAAACTGTTGCAGAACAAGAAGCAATGGAACGAGAGGCTATGCTTAATGGAACATATATCACCACGGATGAGCAAATCCGAGAATATCATCATATTCCAGCTTACATTGCCGATGCTGATAAGAATATTGAAAGAATGGCATCGTTAGATAATACCATATCACCTTTACAGAATACAGGTGTTTCCAATGGTAATTTGAGGGAATTTTTATGGAAACAAGGAGATACCCATATTCGAGCTCCAATGTTTGATCGCATGGTTAATGAAACTGCTCATACCAACCGACATCTTGTTATATACTACTCAAAGGGAAAACATCATGACTTTCAAGATACAAGCTGGTCTGGATACGAAGATACAAAATATTGCGGAAGTTTGACATCACACATTGCTTACGTCAATGGGCGTGGTGAATTGTGCAGTACCCCTCTTCCGCGGCGTTTACTTTCGCTTCGATCACCAGCTGGCGCTGGTGATCGATATAATTACAACAACGTTGGAAGTAGGGATCATTTTAATGGTTTCATGAATGATCTCGAACCCTTTGGTTTTTTAGAGGAAGATGTCTGGGGAACAGGTAAGTTTTATTCTGCCGACCCTGCAGACAGACATTTTTTGTGTTCTAACAATGTAGATAAGAACTGCACTCTTGATTCCAGTGAGGAGTAACTGTCATGTTAAATATATTCAAACATCTTTGGGTGCCATTTTTTATATTATTTATACTCAGTGCGGGTCCGGCGTTGGCAGAGGATTCGGCGTCCATTACTCAGGATGAATTTGGTGATGTGACCATTGGGGTCGGCATAGGCGGTGGATATAACCCTATTGCACGGAATGGAGAACAACCTGTTGGAGAAAATGCGCAATTTACGACCATTGATTTTTTTGTCCAAGGGCGTCTCAGTTCATTTTATCGCCTCGGGGTCGAGGTGTCCTATAAGTCCATGGCGCTTTTTCTACTGAATCCTTCGGTGCGCATTTGGGTTAGCAATGAATTTGATTTTTATCGTGGCGATATTTTCAATTTTTCTGGCATTGCGGCCGTCGGTTTCCATCTGATGTATTCGGATACCGTGGACTTCTATACAGGAAAAAAGCTGTATCCAGCGTTTTCGTTGGGGATTGGCTTTGGCTTTGACTGGAGAATCACCTCACTTGTCTCCTTCAAAACCACGTTATTGGGGGAGTATCACTATCACAAGTGGTATTGGGACATGCCTTCCCAGGAAGATAGTAAAAGAGACATCGAGTGGATAGAGGATGAAGGGAAACATTCCTTGTTTGGTGGGGAAATTCTATTTTCTGTCGTGTTTCATATCTAATTTTTCTGTCTTGTTTGAATAATACAATATAAAAACGCCGTGAATCTTGAAATTTGCGGCGTTTTTTTTGTGTTTGGTAAGTATATAGAAAAATGCGGCGCGTATCCGGCATGGGCGGATAGCGCCGCACGCAGGGCGTATCTGCCGTAAGGCAGACAGCCCGCGCCCAAAAAAGAAAACGATGGTTGTAGATTTAAATATCTATTGATAGATATGAATATATATATAAAGTTAGATGTTATTCGTCCGTCACGAGGAGAAAACGTGCGATGATGGTGCGGATGCCGGATTTGACGAAATCGACGGTGGCTTTGAAATCGCCGGTATTGGCTTCGAGGGCGATGACGCGTCCATTTCCGTGGATGGCGTGGGTGACGGATGAACCGACGCAGGCGGAAGAAGGCGTGTGCCTCCATGGTGTGGGCACTCACAAAAAAAGCCCGGGCGTATCGGCCCATGGGGACGATAGCCCGGGCGGCGCCGGCGTATCCGGCCAAAGGTCGGATAGCCGCGCCTCCAGATGCCTCAGATTCGCACGAATGGATTGACCCATCCCAGGATTCTGCGCCAAACGGGGGTTTCGGCGGAGGCTTCGCGCATGGCGTCGTTCAGAAGGGCACGGGCGGTGCGGGCGTCCTCGTCGGAGAGCGTGGCGCCGAGACGGGATGCCGTGGCCAGGCGGACAAGGCGCGCGGTGGCGTCATGATTCCGGGCGAAGGCTTCGAGGGTGAGGTGGGCGCGCCATGAATGCCCGTACATACTCCAGACGAAGATGGCGGCGCGGGCGGCACGGTGGATTTGATTCGGAGTGCTGCAATGGCGTCCAAGGACAATGATGACGATTTTTCGCGAGTAACAGAGCAGAAGGGCGAATCCAAGAAGGGCCAGGGTGAAGATGGCGAGGGTTTGCCATGGAATGCCGATGGACTCGGAACGCGGCTGTTCGGCTTTTCCGCCGCTTTTGTCGTTCCGGGCGAGTTCGCCAAAGAGGGATTCGAGGTCTTGGTCGACGAAAGCGCTGGGGGGCTCGTCGGAATTTTCGGGGTAGATGTCGAGGGTTACCCAGCCGACGCCGTCGATGAAGATTTCCGGCCATGCGTGGGCCTGGTTGCCCATGATGAGGACGGCGGAATTTGTGCCGCGCATGCGGTTGTCGAAGGCGTACCCGATGGCGACGCGGGCGGCGATGCCCTGTGATCGGAAAAGAAGCGCGGCGGAGTGGGCAAAGTGGACGCAGTATCCGCGCAGGGAGCCAAAGAGGAAAGAGGCCGTGGAGTCTTTATCGTCGATATGTCGCGTTTTACGCGTATAAAATCCATTTTTTTCGAGCCATGTTTTAATATACAACGCTTTAACCACATCATCTTCAGCAAAGCGAGGATCGATCTGGCGAACGATGGTATCGGAAAGCGCCCTGTATCGGGGATCATCGGGGATTTTGAGGTAGTGATCGCGTTTTTGTTCGGACCAGTCCTTTGGGATGCTCCGGCGTCCGATAAATCGCTGCACATCGACGGTCAGGCCGAGGCTTTCGACGCCATAGGAAGCGACAAACAGGCTTGGGTCTGGGTTCTGGATGGTGAAAATGCGCTGCCCCATGGCGAGCTGGGGGGGCTGAGAATGCTCGACCATGAGGAACATGGAGGTGGAAATTTTGGAATGGAGGTCTTCGTTCTGAATGGCCACGGCCTGAGCGTTTCCCGTGGCGGGCATGCTTGAGATGACATCGTCGTCCATGGTGGAGGCGACGAGGTGATTTCCGTCGTATTCGCTGAGGACATTTTGTCGGAAGTAAAACACGCCGCTGGCGGGCTGGTATTCGTCGTAGAAGACGGCGACAGCAACGGGCTGGGGTTTGTCACTGTTGCTGTTGCTGTTGCTGTTGCCGTTGTTGTTGCTTTTTCCGTTTCCATTGGAGGAGTTATTGTCTCCGGCCTGACCGGAATTGTCCTCGTCCGAGTTTCCACCGGATGATCCGTCGTTTTCGTCGTTTTCGTCGTTTTCGTCGTTTTCGTCGTTTTCGTCGTCAGAATCGGGTTCGTCGTTTTGACCGGAATCCTGTTTCTGATCGCCGCGCAGTCCGAGGGGATCGACAGCGGACGGATTGAGGCGCGCGGTGCCAATGAGACTGGTGAGCAGGAGGGCCAGGAGGGCCATGCATCCCATGGCGTAAACGACGCGCCCGAACTTGGCTCGCCCAAACACCATGGGAATGGCCAAGAAGGCAGCCCCGATGCCGATCCATCGGTAGACGTCCATGGGATTGAAGCCACGACTGTAGATGAGATCGGCGAAATTCCTTGGACTGGTGAGATTGAGGTCTCGGTGCTCAAAGAACAGATAGACGAACGTCCCGATGACGAGCACGGCTTCGAGGATTTGCGTCGTGCGCCATCGCAGGGCGAGGGATCGCGTCATAAAGACGATGCCGAAAATGAGTGCCGAAAAGTACCAAAAACGCGACACCTGAATGGTGGAGGCGACGTCGTAGACCCCGAAGGTCTGAAGCGTCAGGGAACTTCCGAGAGCCCCGATACATGTCATGACGAAGGCGATGGCGACACACCAGATTGCACGCACGCGGGCTCTGGCCGCCGTAAACGCGAGGATGGAGGCCACGATGACGGCAAAAACGACGACGAGGTGTCCGACCTCACCGACATGCGGCCACGTATATCCGAGCGCACTTAGGACGAGCAGGAGTGTTTTGAGGATTTGTACCCAGAGCGATTCCTTGAGTTCGGGTGATTTCATGATCTGGCACTCCTGGCCTGAGTGACCTCCGAAAAGGCCCCGGTGGCAATGTCCACGATGCGTACCTCCCCCATGGGGAGCAATTTTTCGCATACATCCTGTATGGAATCCGAGTCGATGTCATCGCGTTCGGTGGCGCGCCACAGGCGCGTCCAAACCGAATTTTTTTTGGACGAAGGCGCGGATTTCCGGCTGTCGACGGAGAGAATAAACGTGGGGCGCACGGGATAGGCTCCGACAAACGTGCGGACGCGATCGATCCAGGTGCCGATCTGTCTTGGCACGAGGAGAAAACAGTGGGCGAGTTTGCCGGACTGGAGCAATGGGGCCACATCCATAAGGCCCTGGGCGCCCTGATGGCGGAAGCGCGCGGAATCGATGACGTCGCTGAGCCCCTCGGTGGCGTTCCGGACGAGTCTTTGTGCGCCGTCGGCGGCAAAACACGCGCCATCGTCGTCAAAAGTGGCGAGGAAGCTGCGGGCGACGGAAGCGGATTCCTCGTCCTGAGCGCCGGAGACGAAGTAGACGAACATGTCGTTCTGTTCGGTTATCGTGGGTTCTGGCATACGGACGACGAGTTTTCGGCTTCGGGCAAAGACCCTCCACAACACCAGTCTCAACGGGTCACCCGCCTGATACCGTCGCATCTCGACGAGGTCGCCTTTTGGCGAACCATCGGGGTGCGAATATCCGTCCTCGCCGGAGCTGTGGGATTTGAAGACGTATTGTTCAAAGTGACCGCTGGCCGGGGCAATCTCGATGTCGACGGACTGTTTCAGGGTGAATGAGATTTCGGTCATCCCGAAGATATCGCGGACGGAGATCGTGCGGTGGAGTGCCGACAACCGCCCGCGCCCCACGGGTTCGAGGTATTCGCCCTCCCAAGCGCGCGCGCGCCTGGGATGACGTCGAAAGATATCCTCGACGAGCGTGCACTCCACCGTCACAAAAGGAAGAAAGAATGCGCGATAGACGCGGTAGTCGGAGTCGATGCGGCCGCCGACTTCATTTTTGTCATTTAAAATGACGTGGCGATTTTGGCGACGCGTTTTTACAAAGACGAGAATGGCGCCCAAAAGGGTGACGGTGATGAGAATGGCGCCGAACGCAATCCACATCAGGGCGACGGCGTGCAAGATCTGGTTGGCGTGCGGCATGACCTCCCAGTACCAGACGAAATAGATGAGGACTGCCGCGATGACCGCCATCCAGGTCAACGGAAACAGGCCGCGCGCCAGATGCCACACCGCGCGCACGGTATTGAGACAGGCCGCCATTCTGAAACGCGACGAAAGGGACAGGCGCGAAGGCGCATTTTGTTTACAGATTTCGTTCATGCACTTTTTGTCTGCACGGCACCGAGACTGGGCCGAAACGTTTTGCAAAAACACGTCGCCGGGAATGCCCCCCAACGTCAAGGGAATTCCCGGCGCGTGAATGGTATCGATGGCGTCATGCGGAGGGGGTAGCGGCGTATGCGCGCAAGGCCATGGGCCTGAGCCCATAGCCGCTCAGGGGGAGGCCTCCCCCTCCCCCAAAAGCCATGACACCCAGAAAATTTCTAAATCAGGATAAAGTCGGGGTCAAAGGTGGCATAGATATCTTTATCCTTTTTATCCGTCACCATCTCCCCTTCAAGTTCGACGTGGATTCTCAGCCACGACTGATTGAGCAGGGTGACGAGTTCTTCGATGGCCTCCTCTGTCGGGTGATTTTGGTAATAAGGATCGGCAGGCGATCGTCCAAGTTCGCGCATTTTCCTCAAAATGATGGGCCACATTCGATAACGCCAGGTTCCCAGGACGATGCGGTTTGCCTCATGCACATCGGCGCTGTGGAGAATCTCCTCGCACATCGACATCAGGGGACCGTACCCGATGGCATTGAAATGTCCCCTGAGGCGAATGAAGATTTTGTTCATTTTGTCCCACAGTTCGATGGAATGATCGACGTACTGTTCGAGGCGAGCAAAATCGGCAAGGGATCGGCGGCTGAGCATGGCCGAACGGAGTTCTTCGGGGGATTTTGTTTCGAGATACTCCACGGCAAACGCGTTTTCGATGAACTCCTTGTCATCATCCAGACAGCTCCAAAGATTTCGGGTTCCAATTCCGATGACATAGACGTTGGAGGGGATAAAGAACTCGCGTCCCGAAAGGCTCAGGCGGACGGTGCGCGCGCCGGGGGCCTCCAAATCCCAGGCGCCGGGCTCATCCCCTTCTCCCTTTCGCCACGGGACGCGCGCGTAACTGTCGAGCATGGCCTCCGCCTCGCCAAATGCGTATTCGGGGCCGACCATGCCGAGGTGAACGACCACGAAGACATAGTCCTTGTCAGGATGACACGCGGCCACCCGACACAGCGTCAGAAACATGCCCTCCTGAATGTCCTCGCCACCGCAGGGTTCAAAAAAGAATTTGGTGTCGTGAATATAAGGCGCAATGACACGGGGCGTCCCCCCGTTCGACGAGATATGCGATGCACCGCCCCCCGAAGACACCCGACGTTCGAGACTATAGTCGGCGTCGCGATGGTCTTCCATCGCCTTGCGCATCACGGCCACGCAATGCATGCCGATTTCACGCCCCGTCATGGCCTTCCAGTGCTGCATAAGTTCTTTGGGAATGTTGGCTTTGCCGATATTGTCGATTCCGATGAAGGCGACGTTTTTAAACCGACGCAATCGATCAAAGCGTCGAATGAGCACCATCTGTTCGACCTGAGCCAACGCGTCGCCGTCCTTGGGCGCCGTGGCCTCAAGGGCGGTGACAAAACGCGACATCAGCGTGTCAAAATCGATGAGCGCCTGTTTGCCCTGACTGTCGAGCACGCTCGAAAGTTTGCGCATGATGTGACTCGGCAAATCGTTGAGGCGGACATTCCACAGATAGAGATTCCACGAGTCGATGGTCAGATCGTCGCGGTGCGGGCTTTCGACGACGCGAAGCAACCACGTCAGCGTGCGCAGCGGAAACGGCATCGTGGCAACTTCGTCGCCGTCCAGCAATGGGGCGCTTTTTTCAAACCACTGTTCGCACACCTCCGGGTGGACAATCGACTCGCATGCCTTTTCGTGAAACGCCTTCAGATGCGCCACCATCTCCTCATCGACATAACAATGTTCCGAATCGGGGACAAGCCAACGACATGAAAGCCCCGTCTCACGCCAGAACAGGCGCAAATCGCTCACGTGCGCACTCAACGCCGCCGAAAGTATTTCCCGGTTCCCTGTATTCTCCATCATGACGTCGCTCCTGAATCGCCAAATCTGCCCCAAAATACCCCGCCCATTCGGGATATTTCCACACCCTCTCGCAAGCCCTGGCGTTTTACTATCGTTGCCCCCGCGGTGCAATCACGCGATGTGCCCCATGTTTCCAACTGAGACAAAATACCGCCGTTTTCGGTGATACAAATGCGTTTGACGTTGAACACGCGCGGATTCAAGACTAGAATAATGGCGCTTTTTTGTCTGCGATGGGACCCAATCCGGGGTTCACCCTCTCACCAGTTTTCACCATTTTCCGCTCTGCGCGAGGACAGAGCCCACATAAACAGGAGCTCTCTATGAATGTTTGGCGACGGATACTTTATTTCAGCCTTTCGGCTTTTCTTTGCTTTTCGCTAGCATCATGCGG
>CAMCLY010000113.1 GCA_945875805.1 uncultured Myxococcales bacterium
GGCCTCGGAATGCACCCCATGGCCGTCGGGCTCGCGGCACGAAAGGCCGTCTCCGGATACGACCGCCCCGGCATCTCGACGGCAATTGCCCATCCCGGGGACGAGGCTTCCGGAATATACGAGACGACTTATATGAACGACGCCTCCCGATGGCTTCCCCTCCCGGGCTTTGTCACGCCAGCCCCGCCACAGTCGGACGCTTTCGACGCCGTGGGCGGAAACCTCTACCCCTCGCGCCAAATCTCATGGACACAGCCCGACTCCGCCGACATGGCCATCCTACGGTTCAACTACATGACCCCTCCGATTCACAACAAAATCCTCAACAGCGACATCGGCGCCTCCCAGGCCCACCCCCTCTGGGAAATTTACGTGCCCGCCCCCAAAACGTCGATAACCCTGCCCAGGCTTCCGGCCTCCGCCCCCGACTATCCCGTGCTCGTCAACCACGCACCGACCGTCCCCGGCGACGCCTATCAGTACGCTGCGGACACGGTCGAACTCGAAATCAACGCCTATAAAATGGGGCCGCGCCCCTTCGATTACCACGCCAATTTTCTCATCGACGATGTCAACATGAATTCCATGGCCGTTTCCCAGGACTCCTATCTCATCTCGGTCAGGCCGTGATCCCCCTTGCGCCGGGCTCGCTATCGCCCTGCGGCGATACGCGAGCCTCGCGCGGCTATGGTCTCGGGGCGCGCACACGCCCCCCGAGACCATACGCCGCGCCCATATTTTCGATTTGCATTGACATATCTGCACTTCCCGTGCTATGGGCGCGCGCGCTTTGCACATGGTGTCGCAAGGCGCAATTCACACGCCGGCTGAATGTATTTGTCGGTCCGTCAGTGTCCCGCATTTTGTGCAGGATGTGCGCATGAACGGGTGACAGGCCGCAGCCGGCGGAGGCATAAAACACAAGGAGAATCCTAATGCCCCACATTTCGATGCGCAAACTTCTCGAATCCGGCGTCCACTTTGGCCATCAGACGAAGCGCTGGAACCCCAAGATGAAACCCTATATCTATGGAGCCCGCAACGGCATCCATATCGTCGATCTTGGAAAAACCGTGACGGCCTTTGACAAGGCTTATGACTTTGTCTCGAACATCGTCGCCTCCGGCGCGCCCGTGCTCTTTGTCGGCACGAAACGTCAGGCTCAGGATGTCATCGCCGAAGAAGCGGCGCGCGCGGGCCAGTTCTTCATCACCGAGCGCTGGCTGGGCGGCACGCTCACGAACTGGAAGACGATCCGTTCGTCGATCGAAAAACTGCGCAATTTTGATCGCATGGCCACCGACGGCACCTATGCCAAGCTGTCGAAAAAAGAAGTTCGCACGATCGAACGCGATCGCGAAAAACTTCAAAAATCCCTGGGCGGCATCAAAGACATGAACAGCCTTCCCGGCGCCCTGTTCGTCATCGACAGCGGAAAAGAATCGATCGCCGTCAACGAAGCCAAAATTCTCGGCATTCCCGTCATTGCCGTCGTCGACACCAACTGCGATCCCGATCCCATCGATTACGTGATCCCCGGCAATGACGACGCGATCCGTTCGATCCGTCTCTTCTCGGGCGCGATTGCAGATGCCTGCATCGAAGGCGCCAAACGCCGTGCCGCCGAAGCCCCCAAGGAAGCCAAAGCCGCCGACGCCAGCGCCACCAAGGTTCAGCACCGCGGGCGTCCCATCGAAGCCGAAAAAGCTGCCGAAAAAGCTGAGGATTAATTCCGCGTTCAGAAAAATACCCACGCCCTTTTGGCATGGGTATTTTTTTCGTGCCCTTTCTGTGCGCGGAATGACCGCGCTATTCTATTGAACGGTGCGCCATGTGCGCCTCTTTTATTGTTTAAGGATAACTATGGCTAACATTACAGCTCAGATGGTCAAGGAACTGCGCGAATCGACCGGCGCCGGGATGATGGATTGCAAGAAAGCGCTCGTCGAATGTGACGGCGATGTGGCCAAAGCGACAGAATACCTCCAGATCAAGGGGCTTGCCAAAGCCGCCAAACGCGGGGCCCGCAAGACGTCCGAAGGCTACATCGGAATGTATCTCCACCACGACGGCAAAAAAGCCATCATGGTCGAGGTCAACTGCGAGACGGATTTCGTCGCCCGTACCGATGGGTTCCGGGATTTCTGCAAGGAACTGGCCATCCATATCTGCGGGTGCGCTCCGCTCGTCGTCGCACGCGAAGACCTCGACCCCAACCTCCTCGAATCGCAGAAACACATCATCACCGAACAGGCCCTCGAGGAAAACCGCAATTCCAAAAAACCGAAGCCCGAGAAAATCATCGAGGAAAACATCATCCCCGGCCGTCTCGACAAATGGCTCAAGGAAATCACCCTGCTCGATCAGCACTGGATGGGCGACGATCACGACGTGACCGTCGAGCAGAAACGCGCCGAGCTTTCGTCCTCCACGGGTGAGAACATCCGCATCCGACGTTTTGCGCGCATCGCCATCGGAGAAGGCGTGGCGGATGAACCCGAAGCCGAACAGGAATAACGTCCCCGCGTAAGATCTGCGGCCCGACGGGCCGCGCGATTTTGCAATAATCTCTGAGCCTTCTCCGTGAGAAGGCTTTTTTTGTGGGCGGCAGCGTGATAAACTTTGTCGAGGTGGGTCAGAGATGCCCAGTCTTGTCTGCCGGCCGAAGGCCGGCAGAACGTATGTGGTGAGAATATTGGGGTGCGCCCGTTTGGGCGCCCACAGAAGGTGTGCCGAATGACGAAACGCTTCTTGATTGCGCTCTGCGCCGGACTTGGTCTGGCTTCCCCTTTATGGGCCCAGGAACCGCCCATGGCGGGGACCTTTTACATCCCCGGAATGCCCGTTCCGCAGACCCCACCGGCAGGTGGGGGTGAAAAGGCGGCCCCTGCCGACGTGCCGTCTTCCGGAGGCGGCGGAAGTGCCGGAGGCTCGTCCTCCGATCGGATTTCCCAGATCACGCGCGCGGGCGACATGGCCAAGCGCCAGGCCGCCGAACGCGAACAACAGCGCCAAGCCCCCGTCGCCGTCAAGACTCCCGAGTACAAAGGCGTGACCCCGCCAAAACGCCTCACGCCCGAAAATGAAAGCACGTTTGCCAAGACGTCGTCAAACCAGCTGACCTGGATCGGGTTCATGCCCGAAGAGCAGGGACACCGCGTTTTCATCCAGACGAGCCGGCCGACGACGTTTCAGCGCCTCGATCAGGGCGGCACCCGGGTTGAAATTCTCATTCAGGATGCCGCGTTGGCAGTTTCCAACAACCAGCGAGAACTCGACATGAAGTATTTCCAGACGCCATTTGCGAAGGCATGGGCCCGCAAGGAGAAAAAAAATGTCCGAGTGTTCGTGGAGTTCCGGCAGCCCGTCTCGTATGACGTCGTCCAGCACGACAATTTCATCGACATCGTGGCCAAACCGTAACGCCGAATGCCCAAAAATGCGCGTCAGCGCGGGGCGGCGTATGGGGCGAGGCGCCCCATAGACGCCCCCAAAAATGCGTGCGTATCGTGCGTCCGCGCGCACGATAGCACGCAGGCCCGGGCAAGGGTCTGCCCTGCCCGGGCGTCCAGTCTCTCACCACTCTCCTGGAAAACCCGGGCTTGCGAATACGGCCAAGTGTGGTAGAACATTGAAGTTTGTATCTCAAAAGAAAGGATACCATGGGAGAAATTCTCGGAAAATATCGGATAGACGGCCTCGTCGCAGAGGGGGGGATGGCGCGGATTTTACGCGCGAAGACCGAAGGGGTCGGCGGGGTCGAGAAGGTCGTTGCGCTGAAATGCCTAAGGGGAGTGCTGAGCGAGGACGACAGTTTCGTCAGGATGCTGATGGACGAGGCGCGAATCACGGTGCGGATGACCCACAAGAATATCGCGCAGGTGTACGGTCTTGAGCACGATGGCAACACCTATTTCATGGTGATGGAGTACATCGACGGGGTGAGCCTGGCCGAGCTGTCGAACTCCCTTTTCAATCTCAACCGCGTGTTTCCCATCGAGGCGGCGGTCTTTATCGCGATGGAGGTGTGCTCGGGGCTTTCGTATGCCCACCGCATGACGGACGACAACGGGGAGCCGCTTGGAATCGTGCATCGCGACGTCAACCCGCAGAACATCTGCATCTCCAAAGAAGGCGAGGTGAAGCTCATCGACTTTGGAATTGCCAAGGCCCGTCAGGCCACGAGCGAAACGCAGGCGGGGACGATCAAGGGAAAGTTCAACTATATGAGCCCGGAGCAGGCGCGAGGCGATCGGGTCGACCAGAGGGCGGACGTGTTTGCGCTTGGGGCGGTGCTTTATGAGATGCTGTGCGGGCACATGCTCTACCCGCTTTCGCTCGAGGACGCCCGGCTGCGCAGCGCGACGCGGATGGCCGACTTTGTGCCCATCGAGCACTATATGCCCGAGATACCGGACAAACTCAGGCGGATTCTGGCCAAGGCGCTGACGCGCGATTTGAGCCAGCGGTTTGCGACATCGCGGGATTTTCTGCTTGCCCTGACGCAGTTTTTCCACGACGGGTGCAAGGTGTATGACGCGCTGAATCTTTCGATTCTGGTCGAGAAGTATCTGGCTCAGAAATCGTCGGGTTCCGGAATGAAGGGCCGTCCGTCGTCCTCACAGAACCATCCGTCGGTGGCCCGGACGATCCCTGCCGTCCGGGCGGTGGGTCGGCCTTCGGATTTTGCGGTGGATTCCGGGGACACGGCCATCATGGGGGCCGAAGCTGCGCGCAAGTTTATTGCCGACTATGTCCCGCCCGACGTCGAGGATTCTTCGGCGACTGCGGTGTATACACAGCCCGTGTTCGATACCGACGCGTCCATCGCACGAAGTGTCGATCTGAGTATCGTATCCCCTGGGAACGATTCGACGGTCATGGTCCGGATGAATGATGTGCATCATGAAGGTCTTTTCACGGCTCTGTCGCAGAAATTCGTCGCGCGGCTTCAGGCGCGGCTTCAGTCGGTAAGCGAGCGAGCGCTCGTCGTGACAGCCATCACCCTGACGGTGATCTTGGTCATCGCGATTTTGCTTTTCGTCAATATGAGCCAGACGGCCGCCCAGACGACCGCCCCCCAGGACATCTCCATACAGGGGCCTGTCGCGCCATGAACTGATGTTTCGCAGGACTGCCACAGCATCAAAAATCGACACAACCATAAAGGGCATTCATGAAAACGCAAGGGGAACTCAGAGAATGGGAACGGGACGTCATCGAACGTGGCTGGAGTGACACCATCCCTTTGACAGCCCTTGAGGGAATTGGCGGGGACATGGGGACGCGGGACGAAGACTTCGAGGTATCCGAACTTCCGGCCTACGAGCCCTGCGGACATGGCGAACACCTCTATCTGAGAATTGAAAAACGTGGCCGGACGACAATGGATGTCGCCAAAATCCTCGAAAAATCCTTTGGAGTCCAGGAAATCGACGTCGGCTGTGCCGGAAAAAAAGACGCACACGCCGTCACCCGGCAGTGGTTCAGCGTCCATACCGGATCGGACGGGACGGAGCCGTTGTCCAGGCTTTCCGACCATGGCTGGATGCGCGTTCTGGACGTTACGCGTCACACCAACAAATTGCGCATGGGACATTTGCGAGGGAACGCCTTCCGCGTGCGCATTTATGGAAGCACGGCTTCCGACGACACGCTGACGCGGGCGTGCGGCGCCATGCAGGCGACGGGATTCCTGAACTATTTTGGTAAGCAGAGATTCGGTTTTGACGGAGGAAATGTGTCTGAGGGCATCCGTGTCATGAACGGGGCCCGCGCGCGCCATCAGATGAAAAAGCTGTATATCAGTGCCGTTCAGTCTGCCATTTTCAATCTTTCTGCGGCCCGCCGGTTTGAAACTCTTGGCCTTGGGGTGGTGACGGGCGACATCATGCAGAAACTCCGGGCAGGATGTTTTGTCTGTGACGATCCAGAGACGGACGCGGATCGAGTGCTCCGCGGCGAGATAGCGGCCACCCTATCGCTTCCCGGCAAAAAGATCATGCGCGCCCAGTGCGGTGCGGACCGGCTGGAAACCGACGCGGCCAGGGATTTTTTTGCGTTCTGGAACAAGCGTTGTTCAGGATTATCGGAAGAGATGGGCGAGGAAACGCTTTCGCGTTTTGCCAATGGCGATCGGCGCGTTTTCGCCGTTCGACCGGAACATCTGAATATAGAGCGCGGGGACGCCGCGTCTCTTGAGATACGTTTTGAACTCCCCCCCGGGGCCTATGCCACGGTTCTGTTGCGTCATCTGTGTGGTTCCTCTTTTACGCGCTGAGGTAAGATATGGCTATCGATATGAAAAAAGTTCGGGAACAGGCGCCCAGCCTTTGTGAATTGTTCGACTACGAATCCTTTGTCGCACATCTGAGTCGGCGCGGGCTTTCCAAAGTCACCGACTACATCAAGCTGTACATGTCGTCAGGTTGGATTGTGCCACTGGAAGTCGGCACCCGACAACGTTTTCACCGGGGACACATGCTCATCCTGCTCCGCCTTTCGACGTGCAACGACCTGCACTATCAGGCCGGACTCGAGAATGCGTATGACTTTGAAGACATCATGTCCCGACGCGCGTTTTTGTGCGAGAAGAGCGCAAACGATCTCCGTGACGACGCCAAGCGTATCCAGCAGCTCTTTTTGTGGCTGTGGAGCGATTCGATGGCATCCTATCAGCCTGTCAATGCCGTCCTCACCAAAGCCATCATCGACATATCCCTGGACATGCTCGATCCGGACGGATTTTATGAAAATCTCCACGTCAAGGATAGTGAGGAAGGCGTCGGCACCTATCGTCTCGTGCGAGACCTTCTCGTGATGCAATACGAAATCAGTATGCTCGTCGGACTCGCCAGCAGCACCGGGGTGAGCGTGCCAAGCGTTCAGTATATTTTTGATCGAAAACGGCGCTTTGACGAACTGTGCGACTTCATGATGCCCATCAAATCTCCGTTTTTGGCGATTCCTTCGCGCGACATCATGGCCGACGAACGCATGGACTTCATCAAAAAACGCAATCAACTTCTCGCCGACAAAAAGTATCGCGAGCTCATCGATTTTTATGACTCCCACCTCTACTACTACGAATCCGACGTGCAACGTCACGCGGAGCTTTGCGTCTGCATGGGCCATATTTACGGCGATCTGCTCAAGGACAGTGCGTCCGCGGTTTCTGTGTTTCAGGAAGCGATAGAATACGATCCGTCCAACCAGGAAGCCTTTGAACAGGTCAGTCATCACATGCGCGAAGCCGGTCAGTGGAACGAGCTCGTGGAACTGCTCTCCAACCATTGGGACACGTTGACGGATCCCGCCAGACGGTGTGCCCTGATCCTTGAGTGCGCCCTGATCCAGGCGTTCAAATGTCAGCGCGTGACAGAGGCCATCGGTCTTTTTGAACGATGCATGCTCGAGGGACACCCCGGAAACGCCTTTGACGACCTGTACAAAATCATCGTAGGTCTGATGGACGATTGCACCGATCTTGAGAAAATGCGCGCCCTGGTGACGCTGTCTCTTCACGTCGTCAACTACGGTCAATGCGAGAAACTCGTTCAGCTCAAGGGAAAATACGACACGTCCACGGATTCCCTCGGACGTTGTCTTTCCGCACTGATCGATGCCGGTCTCGAGAGTTTCAAGGGCGATCAGCCCGAGGCACTCGAAATCCTTCGCGACGCCATCGTTCAGGTTCCACGCCATGCGCTTATCGACGGCATTCTTTTGCGCATCGCCTCAAAGCTCCACTCGGACAACGAGTTCCGCGAGGGGCTTGAAGATCTCGAAAACGAATCGCTGTCGGGCGAGGATCTGTCCGATGTATGGCTGAGAGTGGCCCGCGTCCTGCGCACACTCTCCAGAGACGCCCTGGCCCTGGAATATGCTGAAAAAGCGGTCCAGGCGCACGACGCAAACCGCGAAGCGGTCGAGATGTGCTACGACATTTCCGTCGCGCTCCAAAAAAACGATCGCGCCTTTATTTACGCCACGCTCAAAGCCGCACGGGAAAAAGATCCCAAGGTTCGCGAGGAACTCGAAACGACATGTCAGGAACTCAGGCTGTCGTTTGGCGACGATGACGACAAACTCATGGGGGCCTACGAAACCCTTCTTCAGTTTGCCGATGTGCGCGACAGTATCGTCGACAACCTGCGCGAACTGGCCAACACCCTCGACACACCCAAGACCATCACGTTGCTTCAGCGCGTGGAATCTCGATGCACGACGGACGGTCTGTCCTCGTTTGTGGGCGAACTCTATCAAATCGTGCTCGAACGCGTCGTCACCCCGGACCAAAAAAAGGGGCTTCTCGAGCGTTATCTCGGATTCCTTCTCGGCCAGGGAGCCGCGTTCGACATTCAGAATTTCATCCCCATCCATGCCCAGCTCTTTGCCCTGACGCCAAGTGACCGTCTTTTCTCCATCCTTCAGAATGCCGCCAACCACAGTCCGGACGCCATCAAAACGTGGACGGGATGTCTTGAGGACGCCGTCACGGAGGTCAGCGACAAGCTCCGCATTGCAAAAATTTATACGACGCTGGCCGATTGTTACAAAAACATCCTCAAAGACCCGGAAAAGACCGCCGATGCTTACGAAAACCTCCTCAAGGCATCGCCCGACAGTCTTTCGGCCTTCAAGGAGTGTTTTGAAGCCATGGAGCAGGTCGGCAGGTATTTCGACTGCACGGAAATCGCCAAATCCTTTGCGCTCGAAAAACTTACGGCCCAGGAGCGGCAGCTCTATGCCTCCAAATCCCTGGGCTTCGCCCTCATCCATCTTTACGACGCCGACACCATGCTCCACTTCGTCAATTTCCTGTCCAAAGACGACGAGTCGCGCATGCCCGGTGTTATCGACACCCTGCTTGAGCTTGCCCAGAACGCCCACGTCGAAAGCGATCAGCTCATCTGCTTCCTCGAGAAAATGGAACAGAACACGACGCCGGGCACGGCCCTGATTCTCCGTCTGGCACGCGCCAATCTTCTGGCCTCTGCCCAAAACCTCGCGGAATGTTCAAAACTCCTCGACTCGGCGACATGTGACGCCGCGCGTCGTGCAAAACTCCTCGATCGGGCCAAACCCGCCCTTGATGCGCTCAAGGCGGGCGGGAACGAATACCGTGAACTTGTCAGTCGCTGGCGTTCCGAGGCGCCATCCGTTCCTGCGCCTTCCGTGTCCACTTCGGCATCGGCCATTCCCTCTGTTCCACCCATTGCCTCGGCTTCCGGCTTTTCCGTTCGCCCCGTCTCTGCGATATCCGCGCCTTCTATTCCGGCTGCACCTGTTCCGGCATCGGCATCGGCACCAGCACACGCGCCCGCACCGGCATCAGCACCGGCACACGCACCGTCGCAATCCGCCTCCATCACCGCCCTCGTCAAGGAATGCGCCGACCATATCGACGACGAAACCTTCCTTGCCGTCATCGACAAAGCCCTCAAAACGCTTTCTGCCGAGGATGCGACCGCTCTCTGTCTCCAGCTGGGCGCCCTCTATGAATCCAACCAGCGCTACCCCGTCGCCGAAAATTATTTCAAAAAAGCCTTTCAATACACCCAGTCGTTTGAACTGCTTGAGTTCTATAAACGCATGCGGCAGTTCAAAAAGGCCCTCAAAATCCTGTCGTTCAAACACGCCAAAGCCCCCGAAAGCGGCAAACTGGCCGTCAAGATCGAAATGGCCCTCGTCTATGAGCAGATGGGCGACGGCGCCTCGGCCATAAACGTCATTGACGAAGTCATCGATTCAAACACCCTCGACAAAAACGCGCGCATTGCCCTTTTGAGACAAAAATCCGCCTGCCTCGTCCAGCAGCACAACCCCCAGGAGGCCATCGCGACACTCAGACGCGCAAGCGCCGAAGCCGATCCCAAATTGCGCGAAGACATCGACACCGATGCCTGCTTCCTCCTGCGCGAAGCCTCCCCTGAAGAGGCCAAAAAAGCGTTCCAGTCGCTCAAAATCCGCAACGTCAAGTCCGAAAAATTCACCCTGCTTTCGCTCTGTTTTGACATCGACGACCACGCGTTTGACGAAGCGGATGCCAAAATCACCGCCCTACTCGCCTCCGCCCCAACGCCTGTCAAAATTCCGGCCCTTGAGCAAAACATCCGCCTGCAAAAATTGCGCGGAGACAGCCAGCCCGAAATTTCAAAGACCGCC
>CAMCLY010000114.1 GCA_945875805.1 uncultured Myxococcales bacterium
GAGCAACGGCCTACGAAGCCGTAGGTTGGTGGTTCGAGCCCACTTCGGTGTATGGTTCTCTTGTGCACCGATAGCTCAACTGGATAGAGCAACGGCCTACGAAGCCGTAGGTTGGTGGTTCGAGCCCACTTCGGTGTATGGCCTTTTTTGGGACTTTTATGGCAAGTCGGGATAAGCACTACATGTCGCTTGCACTCCGGCTCGCCAGAGAAGCCGCACAAAAAGGCGAGGTTCCGGTAGGAGCCGTGCTCGTCGTTGAGGGCAAAATCGGCGGCTGGGGATCCAACCAGCGCATGACCGAAAATGATATTCTCGGTCACGCCGAAATTAAAGCCCTGAATACAGCATCGCAATTACTGGGATCATGGCGGTTGTTGCGAAGTACGCTTTATGTCACGCTCGAGCCGTGCATCATGTGTACGGGAGCGTTGCTTCAAGCTCGCGTCGATCGCGTCGTGTTCGGGTGTCGTGACCCAAAAGCTGGGGCCATGCGTTCGCTCTTCGCTCTCGGCGAAGACCCTCGCTTGAACCACCGCATTCAGGTCGATGAAGGTATCATGGCTGAGGAATCTTCCAAACTCCTTCGCGATTTCTTTGAAAAATTACGTGCAAAATAGCCTTGTGGAGGAATGGCCGAGTGGTCGAAGGCGCTTGACTCGAAATCAAGTTTACGGTTTACCGTAACAAGGGTTCGAATCCCTTTTCCTCCTTCGCTTTCTTATAGAGGGGTGGCCGAGTGGTCGAAGGCGCACGATTGGAAATCGTGTATACTCCTAAAGGGTATCGTGGGTTCGAATCCCATCCCCTCTGTTTAAGGCAGCATTCAGGTGATGTGACACAGATAGATTAATCCGCCAGGGTCGGAAGGCAGCAACGGTACGTTTAAATGTGGGTACGTCACCTGAATGCTGCTTTTTTTTGCAAAAATCACATGTTCCGATTAACCGACAGCGCACACCTCTGCGTCGAAATTAAAAAATCGCGTTTCATCGCCACCTGCATTCCCATCGCCTCCACCGACGATGTCCCGGACGCACTCCAACGCCTACGCGCCGACGATGCCACCCACAACTGCTGGGCATGGCGTTTCGGCGACGCATATCGCTTTTGCGACGACGGCGAGCCAGGTTCCAGCGCCGGACGGCCAATCCTCGCCGCCATCGACGGACAGTCCTTCGACGCCGTCCTCGCCCATGTCACGCGATATTTCGGCGGCATCAAACTCGGCGTCGGCGGCCTCGTGCGCGCTTACGGAAACACCGTCGCCGAATGCCTGAGAACCGCCCAAAAAGAAGAAATCGTCCCCAGAACTGTGATAGGCTTCAGCGTCGCTTTCGCCGACACTTACGCCATTTACGGCATCATCACACAGCAGAAATTGATCAAAATCGACGAACGCTATACAGAACAGGGCGTCTTTTTTGAGCTCTCGGTCGAATCCAATCGTGCCAACACCCTGCGCCAGGAACTCATCAACCTCACACGGGGACAAATCCGGTTCGCAAATGCCTCTCAATAACTCCATCCCCCTCTTTTTCTGCCTTTCCTACGTTCAAAGGAGAAACACAATGACATGGCGCTCTGCAATGACATGGCGCTCAGCAGCCAGTGCATGCCTCTTCCCGTTATTTTGGTGTGCGGCCTGCACGCCCACTCAGGTCGCATCTCCAGAAACCATTCCTGAATCCGCCGTTATCCAGACGCCACAGACGGCTTCAACCTCCCCCGTCACCCTGCCTTTTGCGCTTTCCATCGAACCTCACCCCGAGAATGGAACGGTCGATATCGTCGTCACGTTCCATACCCAGGTCACCACCTCCCCCGAACTCGAGATCGTTCCCGCACCACAGACAACCGTCGACCACAGCCCGCTCAAAACAAAACGTTCCGTCCCCATTCCTTCCTCACCCCAGACGCAGACGAGAATCTCTCTCGCCATTGAAGGGGATAATCCCGCCTTCAATGCCACGTTGCGCTATCTCGAAAACGGATTCGGTGTCGAGGTGCATGAGTCGTATCCTCAGACGGACTTCTCCGAAAAAAAGGCGGCTGCCCCACACAACATCCGCAAGGAACTTCCCGCCCCCATCGACATGCACGGAACCCGTATCACAACGGGCGTGCCTGTAAAACCCCAAACCGAATCGGATTAGAATGACGCCGCCATGCATGTCGAAACACTTGATCTGCTCGCCTTCCGCAATATTTCGCACGCACATCTGGAGCTCAACCCGGGATTTAACGTCTTTTATGGCGCCAATGCCCAGGGCAAAAGCAATCTCCTGGAAGCGCTCTACACCCTGGCTTTTTTGAAGGGATTTCGCGCTCCGCGTTCGGAAGATCTCATTGAGTTCGATCACGAAAAAGCGCAGCTCGCCGCCGTCATTCAAAATGAATCTGCACGCACACGCCTGAGTCTGGAACTCGCGCCAAAATCGCGCCGAGTCTATATCGACGGAATGCCGTGTGCGCGCGTGCGCGATTACCTTGGAATCCTTCGAGCCATTCTGTTCACCCCGTCGGATGTCGCTATCCTTCAAAACGCGCCGGCCGAACGCCGGACAGCCCTCGACCGCATGGTGTTTAACCTCCGGCCGGCCTACCTCCTCGACCTCGAACAGTACCAGAAAATCTGCAAACAAAAATCCGCCCTTCTTCGCTCCGAATCCCCGGATCAAAACCTCCTTGACGTATACGATGCGCAAATCCTCCCGGTCGCCCTGAAACTCATCACGGCGCGTTACCGTTACCTCGAGCTTCTTGCGCCTTATGTGACCCAGATCTTTGCCCAAATCTTTGACAACGCCATCGACTGCCAGATCTCTTACAAATGCGCTTCGTTTCGCAACGACATCCAGTTTGGTACCCAAAATAGCGCAAGCCTCGAGGATGTCATTCAGGTCTATACCCATCACCACCAAACGGCGCGCGCGCAGGAACTGGCCTCCCAGCAAATCCGCGTCGGACCGCACCGCGACGACTGGTCCGTCCGCCTCAATGGACGCCCCGCGCGGATGTTCGCATCCCAGGGACAACAGCGCGCCATCAGTCTGGCCATCAAAATGGCAGAAATCACCTGCCTCCGAAAAGAAGCCGGAATAGAACCCATCTTTCTGCTCGACGATGTGTCCAGCGAACTCGACCCCGTCCGCCACAAAAAACTCTTCGACACCCTCAACAGCCTCACCACACAGGCTTTTCTCACCACAACTTCCCGAAATCACGTTCCCATCGACAGCATCGGGCGCCTTTTCAGAGTCGACGCCGGGAGCATCACCCATGAACCCTGAACCTTCCACATGGGAGCAGGTCGAACGTCTCGTCCGCTTCGCACAGTCCATCGGCTTTTCAAAACTTTCTCGCGCATGGGAATACAAATACCTCTCCCAGCGCCACAACCCCCTCGTGCGCATCGCATTCATTGGCGAGTTTAATCACGGCAAATCCTCGCTCATCAACGGAATCATCGGACAGCGCGTGCTCCCGACGGGCATGACACCCACAACCCAGGTCGACACCATCGTCCGCTTCGGCGCCGAATCCTCCAGCGTCACCGCGTGGGACGGTGACCACTGCATCGAAACATGGGAACTCCAAAACTGGAACGCACAGGCCTCAAAACTCACTCGAGAATGCCTCAAAAAACATTTCTTTGACTCCATCCTCATCCAGCTGACACAAAAAGCCCCTTTCACAGATTGCCTCTTTATCGACACGCCGGGACTCAACGAAGCCTCGACCATCCGCGAACACGATCTCTCCGGACACCTGATGGATGCCGATCTCGTCGTCTTCGTTTGCGACGCCAATCAGGCCATGACCCACGTGGAATCCAACCTCCTCCAACGCATCGCCCAGGGCATCCCGGAATCCAAACGGATACTCGTCGTCAACAAGTGCGACGCCCTCGAAGACAATGACCTCCTGGAGGTCTGCCATCACGTCGAATCTTCCACCGCCAAAATACTCGGCGACCGTCGCTTCTATATGGTTTCCGCAAGAACACCAAACCACGGCGACTGGAACGCATGGCTCCAACGCCTCAGACACGAAGTGACACGCCAATACAGCCATGACGATCCGGAACGCGCCGCCAAAGCCGCACGCGTCATCACCCCAATCCTCCAGGGACTTTTGCCCATCTGCCGACACGCCTCCCTCCTCCCACGCGATCGCCTCCTGCGCATCGCCCAGACCTGGAAAAATGCCCCCCCAGTCCCAAAACGCGAACTCTCCCGCATCCTTTCTTCCGCTTCCGACCAAATCGAAAACCTCAAAACTCAAATTCTTCACGACCGGACGCGTTTTGAACAGGCGTTCCTCAACGCAATTCCAAGGGAACTCGACAAAGCCACGCTCGAAGATATCGAAAACTATTTGGAACCATTTATCGATGAACAATTCCGAATTTTTTTCAACAAAATCAAGGAACAACTGATATCTGATTTAAATCAACTCTACACCACGCTCCTCATGCGACTGACACAGGACAACCTCCTGTTCGGCGAAAATGACGACACTCCCGAAATGAATGCCACCGAAGGCGCCCTCGAGTCGATCGACAGCCTCATCCAGTCAATGCCCCCCACAGGCGCCTTTGACGAAACCGCCATGTTCTCCGGACGATTCCTCGCCAAAACCCTCCCCCTCACCCGTATCGAGAAACCGCGCCGCGCAGCTCTGCGCCGTATGGCCGAAAATGCCATCCAACGACGTTCCGCCGCGTTTCAAATTGCATTCGACGCAGATCTCAGGCGGTTTGGAAACTCTCTTTCCGGATGGATCAACGAATCCGGTGCCACCCTCCGCCAGCTTGTCGCAGAAATGGCCGAACACTGGACCACGCACGGAATCCCATGCTCTTTTGAATATTAGAATTCGTTTATTCTTTTTCTTTTTTTTGGGGAGGGGGAAGTCTCCCCCTGAGCGGCTATCTCGGCAATGGGGCCCGCCCCCTTGCCTTCAATACGCCGCTACCCCCTCCGCGCCACTTCTTCTGCGGTTTTCCTCACCATGTCGTTCTTTCAACGCATGACTTTCATCTGAAATAAGGATTTATATATGCCGAAAAAAACATATCTATACAAAAAATTACTTCCGGCACTTCTCGTCTTATCTGCAGGATATACGGGATGTGACACCGACGACATGTGCCATGAAAATGCCGATTGCGAAACCATGTGCCGGACATACGACAGCAACCATCTGTATTATGCCTGCAAAGATGCGCGATGCGTCTGTCTGTCCAAAGAAGCGCTTGCCTGCACCGGCACAAAGGGGGAAACGACATGCACGGATCTCTGCGCGACATTTGCCCCGGAATCCGACGCATCATGCGAAAACAACCTGTGTGTATGTTCGCAGCCTTCCGCCGAGCCCTAACGTGGTTCGACCGAACATCCGTCACGGGCGAATATAAAAAAGGCGAGGCGTATCGAACCAAAGGGAGATAGCCTCGCCTGGGCGGGCGTATCAAGGCCGAAGGCCGAAGATAGCCGCCCCTCCAAAGAAAAAAGAAACGCTATTCGAGAATACAACGATTTGGATTATTTCTTTGTACTGACCGTAATCTGCGGGAAGGGAATTTCGATCTTGGCACCATCGAGATTCTTTTTAATGCTCGAAACAATGCGCTCGCGAACGGTAAAGTATTGCGAGGTTTCACACCAGACTCGAACAACCCATTCGACCGAGGAATCCTTGAGATCGGAGAGCACCACGGCATTGGGCTCGTCCTCAAGGCGTCCTTCAACCTTGGACGCATTTTCCAGCGTGCGGCGCGTTTCGTCGAGATCGGCCTCGTAGGCGACGCCCACGGTCACATCGACACGGCGTTTGTCATAGGCGGATACATTTTCGATGGTCGAACCATATATTTTTGAATTGGGGATGATGATGCGACGATTGTCGGGCGTAATGAGTTCGGACTGGAAGAAATCGATGGATTTGACGGCGCCGGTACGGCCATCGACGGTCACGACATCGCCAAGTTTGAACGGACGGAAAATGATGATCATGATGCCGGCGGCAAAATTGGAGAGGGTGCCCTGAAACGCCAGACCCACAGCGAGACCCGCGGCACCGAGAATGGCGGCAACGGAGGTCGTCTCAATCCCAAAAATATTAAGGCAGGCAAGCACAATGATGACGAGCAGAAGCCAGAATACACCGCGCCCGATAAACTGGCTGATCGTCGTATCAAACTTTACACCCAACACCCCGGTCGCTTTAGCGGACAATGCTTTGGCGATTTTGTACCCCACGATGGCGAGGACAAACACGCCAATAAGTTTGAGTCCAAAAGAAATGGCATAGTCGAGCAGTTTTGAAATATCCAAACTATCCATAAAAAGAAAACCTCCACAAAAAGTAAATGACCGACGTTCCCCAAAATGAACGCCCAGTCAGAAACTATCCAAATTAAACCTCCTCAAACAGACGACTCACACCTTCATGGAGGTTTAACACACACCCTCTCCGTGCCGTATCTACATGATGTCACGGAAATATCTCAACCCCAAAATAGCGTTAAAAAACAAAGACAATCTGTCTTTTTCACAGGGCGCGGGATGTGGTATTGAGTGCAAATTGTGCGTTTATGATGGGATAAAGCATGATGGAACTAGAGGATTTTCTCAGAAAATTAAGACACATCGAGTTCAGGACGCGCATAAAGACGCAGGAAGCGCTTGTCGGGACGTACCATTCCACATTTAAGGGGCGCGGAATGACGTTCAGCGAATGCAAGCCTTACGTGGAAGGCGACGACGTGCGCTATATCGACTGGAACGCAAGCGCGCGCCAGCACGGCATCTTTGTCAAGCAGTTTGTCGAAGAACGCGAATTGAGCGTCTGTGTCATTCTCGATTTGTCCCCCACCATGCGATTCGGATCGATCGGAGGCAGAAAATCGGACACCGCCATCGAGGCCATGGCCATTCTCGCCATGAGCGCACTCCACAACAACGACAAGGTGGGACTTTTTCTTTTCAACGAAACCGGGATGAAATACGTCCCACAGGTCAAGGGCAAACAAAACATCCCAAGGCTGATCCTCGAAGCCCTCAGGTTCAATCCCGACAAAGGGGAACACACCCTCTCCAGCATTCTTGCCAAAACCGCCATGCTGATGAAACGCAGAAGTCTCGTCTTTGTCATCAGTGATTTTATCGGGAAAGATTATGAACAGCCCCTGCAGCTTCTGAAACATCACCACGAGGTCATTCCGATTGTCGTCTCGGATCCCATGGAAGCCAACATGCCGGACCTCGGGTTTTCCATGATCGAAGATGTGAGTACACAACGGCGATATCTCGTCGACACAGCCGATCCGCTTTTCCGTGCATACTACCGGGAACAGTTTCAGCACCGCATGTCCATCCAGAATAACATTTTTAATAGAAACAGACTGACCACAGTATGCATCTCTACCACCGAAGATATCCTTGTCCCCATCGCCCGCGCCTTCAATCGTCATATCAGCCATGTATCATAAATATTTATTTATCCCTGTTCGTCATGGCCTGATTTTTCTCCTTTTTGTGACAGGTCTGGCGAGCCGTGAGTCGTCTGCACAACCGGTGCTTTCGGACGAAACGCAACACCTCGAACCCTGCGGTTTAAAACTCACCACGGATGCGCCGCCACAAAAGTTGCAAATACTGGAAACTTTTCATTTCCGATACCTTGTCTCCTATGAAAGCCACTGTCAGATTGACGTGGTTCCGCTTGCGCATGACGCATTGTCATGCGAAAAACCCTTCGTCCAGACACACTTCGACTCCGAAACTTCCAGACTCGTCAGCACGGTCGACCTCGCATGTCGATACCAGCGTCCCGGTGTCTTTTATCCCATGCCGGTTCAATGGACAGTAATTCCCCCGGATCCGTCATCTGAAACGCGTATAACCCCGCCACCCGCGCGAATCCTCGTCACAGCCTTCGACCCGGAGTTCGATCCGTCAACACCCATGACGGATTGGCTCAAACTTCATCCCTGGCAGGGCAGTACGGTTCACGTCATCCTGTTCTCCATCCTGGGAATACTGCTTGGGGGGGGACTGTTTCTGCTCATCATAATGGTTGAAAAAAAACGGAAACTACGCCGCGCCTTAAAACATCCTGAAATCATTTCCACGCCGATTGAAACATTCATTGCAGACATCACCAAACTCGTCGATTTCACACCTTCAACCCTTGCCGAACACAAAATATATCACGATCAGCTTTCCAGCGCCCTGCGCAAACTTTTATCGTCACTATTTATGTTTGACGCCATGAGCATGACGACGGCTCAACTGTGCGACAAGTTAAAACAAAATCACGTCCCCGCGGAACATATCGAAGAACTCAAACGGATTCTTGGAAAGTCCGATCGCATAAAATTTGCACTCGAAACACCGAGTCAGGCGGTCAACCTCATGATTCTCAGAGACGCAAGCCAGCTGGCAAGCCTCATCCATGATTTTGCACAACCCCACGCTTCCACATCCCCACAAGATTGTTCCACACCGACTCAGTCCGCCCCCATTCCCCAAGACAGCGACACAATCTCCTCACAAAGCGACACGCCATCCCTCCGGCAGACACAATCTGCCATGGACAATGTTTCACCACACCCCCAAAACGAATCCGAACGACATGTGTCCAATCCCCCCGTTTTCCCCACTCATGAACAAAACAAACCATGATCGATAATATTCTATCTTTTTTACGACAATATTATATCGATTCGTTTGAATATCCATATCTTCTCTTTTTCATTCTGATCATCCCGCTATTCATCCTTCTGATGTTCAAGCGCCCTGACCTCATCTTCAGGCGGCTGGCTCTTCCGGCAACCATGCTTGACATCAAGAATCCGACGTTTTCTTCGTACAGATACCCTCTTGGACTCATTCGTTCTCCACGATTCTGGTTCTCCCTGGTGGGCGCCATACTCTTTGCCGGTGGCTTTATCTGCCTTACCATCGCCATCGCCCATCCATACGGCGGCTCCAATTCCACCACAAACAGCGAGGGTATCGATATCTATTTTGCATTGGACATGTCCGCTTCGATGAAAGCATACGACTACTCTCTTGACGAAATGAGGGATCGATACTCAAAAAATATCTACACACAAAACCGATTTGACACCGCTCGCTCGACCATTCTCGATTTCGTCCAGGAGCGATCCGAACGATGTCACGACCGAAGCAAAACGCTGCCCCGTTGCGATCGCGTGGGTATTACGCTCTTTGCCCAATCCGCTTTCATCGCCACTCCGCTGACGACCCATTATGAGATGCTGAGCGAACAACTCAAAAAACGAAAAATTGATGATATCAACGCCTCACAGTCCGCCATCGGAGACGGTATCCTGCGGGCCGTTGCCAGCATGAGGTACTCACCATCCTCCTCCAAAAGCATCATTCTGATCACAGACGGTGACCGAAGAGGAGGACGCATCAGCATCAACCAGGCTGTCGCGGCAGCAAATCAGTATAATATTCACATTTTTCCTATCCTCATCGGAAAATCAAACAGGGCCGTCCTCGCACACACCGATGTCGGCGGAACTGTCAATTTCCACGAAGCCGATTTCCCTGTCAATTTTGAGCTTCTCGAATCCATCGCCAAACAAACGGATGCAAAGGCATGGCGAGCCACAAGCGACCAACAGTTCAAAAAACAACTGGATGAAATTCTCATGACCCTCGAACCAAGCATCGACAAAGACTCCCGCCGTGAAAACCAGATCGATCTTTCTCTCAACTACGTCGCATTGGCCCTCGGATTGGGAATTTTGGCATGCTTCTCCTTTCTTGCACTGTCACGCCAATATCCATAAAGGAAAATGCCATGGACTACATTCAGCAATGGAACAACCCCCAGGCCATTTTTCTGCTCATCCCTCTGGCAGTGACACAGATTGCCTACGCATTGTCGAGACTCTGGCAACGATGCCGTCCACACGTCATCCTGCAAACCCTTGACAGCAACACCCCGCGCCAGCCATACCGACCCGT
>CAMCLY010000115.1 GCA_945875805.1 uncultured Myxococcales bacterium
GGCGCGGCGGCATCGGCGGCAGGCGCGGCGGCAGCACCGGCGTCAGGTGCGCGTTTGCAACCGGCAAAGCTCACCAACATCAACCCAGCAAGACACCATAACAATGAACGCTTCATAAAATGTTTCTCCTCAAAAAAAATATCTCCTGTTCAGGCAGGATTCGCCTCTACCTTAAAACAGATGACGTTGATCCCTCGGATGCATGACATCGCAAGGCGACCGGACGGGACCGCAACCGACGGGCGGCACGGGACAACACCACGGCGAATAAAGCAAAATCGACCATTTTAAGGTTATCCTAAAAAAGCAACAAGTGCCGTCAGGGAAAAAACATTCCTCCCCCGCCCTGCAGGGAGGGGGCCAGGGGGAGGGGGCTGGAGGGGGGCGCGGCGTATTGAGGCGAAGCCGAGATAGCCGCGTTTGGGGGACGCTTCCCCCACCCCAAAAAGCCACCCTTCGTCCAAAGGGCGCATACGCGAAAGCCGCGGAGTCTATACATGGAATGCGACAAGAGCGCCATGTTTTTGCGCCAGGTTCGTCATGAGGAAAGCGTCCCGAGGGCCAGAAAAACGAGACTCAGCACGATGAGACCCAAATCCAGGGCCTTGCTGCGCAGATTCTTTTCGTGCAACACGATCGCGGCAAACGCAAACGACACCACGACGCTCGCCCGGCGCACCATGCTCACGATGGCGATCATGGCCCCGTCGAGGCTCAGCGCATACAGGTACGCAAAATCCGCCGCGGAGAGAAAGACCGAAATGGCCACGATGCTCCATTTCCAACGAAACACGTCATGCGCACGATGCGGAAACCAGAGCGCCGCCCCCATGAGTGCCATCATGGCGCACTGATAGAAATTGTAGTACGTCTGCACGGCCATCCGGTTGAGTCCGAGACCGCCCGACGCCTGAGACGCCATCAGATACTTGTCGTACAGGCCGCAACAGGCGCCCAGCACGCACGCCAGAATCACGCTCAACACCCAGCGGTTGTGCTGAAAATCGATGCCCTCGCGACGCCCACTGCGGCTCAGCAGATAAAACGCCGTCACGGCAATGCCCACCCCGCACCACTGCAGGCCGTTGAGGGTCTCGCCAAACAGGAACACGGCGCCGAGCAGAACGAGTATCGGGCGAGTGGCGTTGATCGGGCCCACGAGGGTGAGCGGAAGGTGCTTCATCCCGAGATAGCCGAAAAACCACGAGGACAGGACGAGAGCAGATTTGATCGCTATCGCGCCCTGGGCGGCGGCCGTCGTTTCGGGCACATAAACCACGCTGTCCGCACCAATCCACCCCATCTGCGAACCGAGCAGAAACGGCAGAAACAGAACGCTCGATATCAGCGTGTTAAAAAACAGCACCGGAACCACGGCGTTGTCTTTGAGCGAACGTTTTTTGGCGACGTCATAAAACCCAAGGAGACACGCCGAGGCAAAGGCCAGAGCCAACCACATGGCCAGGGCACTTTAGCGAGCGAACCGACTGCGATACCCCACGGCCACGCGAACGCGTTCCAGAACCTCGTCCATCTTGACCCGGGCACGGTCGGCCGCATCGCGCAACACATCTTCGAGCAAATCCGGATGATCCATGTAATCCTGATAGATTTTGCGCGGGGTTTCGGTCTTTTCCATCAGCACATTGTACAGTTCGAGTTTGGCGTGACCATAGCCGAACCCGGGCGTGCGGTACTTCTCTTCGATTTCGCGCACCTGCTCCGGCGTCGCAAAGAGTTTGTACAGCTTATACACATTGCAGTTCGCATAATCCTTGGGCTGATCGATGGGGGTCGAATCCGTCACAATGCTCATGATCTGCTGTTTCAGCTTTTTGGGCGGATACATCAGATTGATCGTGTTGCCATAGGACTTGGACATCTTGCGCCCGTCAAGTCCGGGAATCGTGTGCAACGTCTCGCTGTATCGAGCCTGCGGCAGTTTGAGGGTCTCGCCAAACGTGAAGTTGAAGCGCTCCGCCATGTCGCGGGTCATTTCGACGTGCTGGACCTGGTCCTTCCCCACGGGAACGACATCCGCATCGTGGATGAGGATATCCGCCGCCATGAGCACCGGATACGCAAAAAGGCCGTGGAGTTCCGCGCCCTCGTTCCCGCGATCCTTCGCGGCCTTCCACGCATGGGCGCGTTCCAAAAGCCCCATGCTCGTCACACAACTCAGGATCCACATCAACTCCGTCACCTGCGGCAAATCCGACTGCCGATAGAAAATGCTCTTTTTGGGATCGAGTCCAAACGCCAGAAAATACGCCGCGATCCCGTGCGAATACTCGCGCATTTTCGCCGCATCGTGCACCGTCGTCATCGCGTGATAGTCGGCGATAAAATACCGGCAGTCGTATTCATCCTGCAACGCAATCGCCGGTTCTATCATCCCAAGATGGTTGCCGATATGCGGTGTCGAGGTCGGTTTGATGCCGCTCAATGAAATCATGGTTCGCTCCAACAAATACAATGGTAAAAAAACACGCGATGAGTCTCCATCGCGCCTGAATTGCTTTTGAGGATGTCGTGTGACGGGGGATTTCCAGCTGTCGTCCCCCCCTTTTGTCTCCCGTGAATCCCGGCCGAAAGGCACATCCCAATCCGGCCGGATGCACGCACCGGAACGTGCCCCAGAAAACCGAATGACGGGCACTAAAAATCGTTGTCACACATCAGATTCTGAATCACATTCGGCACCTCGCCAGGGGCAAATCGGACGATATCCAGAAATTCGGTCAAAAACTTCATCGTCTGGCGAGGATTGGCGAGCTGGCCCTGCTGGGCCAGCGCGTTGACGACATCCGACAAAGGCCCCTCGATCCCTTCGGGGATCTCCGCATCGCTAAACGCCGTGCGGTAAAGCGCTACCAGATGTTCCGTCATCTTGAGGTAATCCGGTGCCGTCAGCGGGTTGAGGTAACAAATAAACTGCGGCGGCAGGGCCTCCTGAAGTCCGCGAATCCCTTCCGAATTGGGCGTCATGGCAAACACCAGATAAAGCCCCGGCGTGTCCGAATACCGCAACGGCAATTCCCGCTGGATCCCATACCCGCCCGTCAGCAAATCCTCGCTCGAACACGGCAGGCTTTCTTCGTCCACCGCACCCACCGCATGCGACCACGCCTGAAACAGGGACCTCGCGTACGTGCGATTCTGGGCCGACAAAAGCGAATAAAATTCAGCCTCATCGAGCACCACCACGAGCCCGGAATACCCCACATCCTTGGCAAGCTGCGAAATTCCGTTGAGAATGTACCCGTAAATCTTCGCCCACGGGCGATAGTCCAAGAGCGAGTAAATCTTCGGAAAACGACCGCGAATCATATTCAGCTCGTCGTTGATGTCCTGGTTGGATCGCGTCGGATGCCCCTCGATCCAGTCGATGAGGAGATGGTGCGCCATCCGCGCCCACGCCACCGGTTCCCCGAGATGCCCCGGAATCCGGATGTGCTCCACATCGCTCAACGCGTACGTGTATGCGATCGCCGGCGAGAGATAGAGGTGCAACCCCGCCTGAAGCTGCTCGCGTATCGTCCTGGGAAGCGGATGCGTCCTGTCCGTTTTGGCCAGATATTTCCTGAGCACGTCGGGATTTCGTGCTGCCTTGTCGAGCAACGGCTGCAAACCGTCATGCTGTTCCGGCAAATCCGGATACATCAGCCCTCGCATAATCGCATGATAAATTCTCTTGGGCTGAGACGGCGCCAGATCCGCATGATCCAGCGTCACTTTGGAGACCAGAAAATTCCGCTTCAGCGCTATCTGCTCGATGAGCTCAAGCATGTGCGACTTGCCAAGCCCGTAATCGCCCAAAAACGCACGACGTGCCCCGGATTCCCTGCACTGTTCCAGGTCGCGGCGCACGATGTCAATCTCCACGTTCCGCCCTACCGTCGACGCTTCCAAATCCGTCGCCGGAACGACGCCAAGTCGCATTGCCTCAAGCGTCAATGCCGCATGAAGCTGGCTCTGTGTGCGGATTTCATCAGGCATAATTTCTACCTTACGGACTTCAGTCATTCACGCGAGGGTGAGCGTGGGGAGGCGCGGCTATCGGCCCACGGCCGATACGCCCGCGCCGCGGCGCTATCTCGGCTACGCCTCAATACGCGCCGCTTTCTTCGGGGATCGCCACCCGACTAAAAATCGTCAAACGTTTCCTCGTTCGTCTCCGAATCCGAGATCGTCTGCTGCCCCGACCAGATCAGCGATTTCGCCATCTCCTCCGTCAGTTCGACCTCGCCGTCTGCCAACTGCTGGTACAGAAAATCTACCCACGACTTGACGAAAAGACGGCGATGGTTCACCTCAAAGCACGCGTCCGCACACGCCGACGCCAGCAGTTCCGCATTGCGGACCTGGATCGACCGCGTAAAAGCCACCTCTCGCGCATCCTCAAAAACTTCCACCAACCGGACCCCCAGCGTCGTCAGGAGCGCCTCCGGAGGCAAGTCCAACTTCTCAAGATCGATGAGCACCGCCTGCGGACTGCGCACGCTCAGCGCCACCGGCGATTTCAGCCGCTGATACAACGCCGGATAATCCGGCACCACCGTCCGCATGAATTCCGGCGGAACCGCATACATAAACAGCGTATGCGGTAGCTGATGACGCCCGCACAAATCCACCACCTGCCGCAAATTGTCGCCGATGATGTGAGACCGACGCGAGCTCACCGAAAGATTCCTGTCCACCTCGTCAAACAACAACACCGTCCCGGGAAGACCAAGCGCCACGATCATCTGCAACAGACTGCGCATCATCGTAAACCCGTTGGAGCGCGATATCTGTTCGTATATCCCGCAGTCTTTCAGCACCGGAGACACGATATTCTCGCCCAACAGCCAGGCCTCAAGAATCTGCTCCGTCTGATAGTTGTTCTGCAGACACGCCAGCGCCAGCTGGGCCACCGCCTGACGGCACGAATGACTCTCGCACCAGACCCGCGACAATTTCGTCATCACCCAGCGCGTCACCTCCGCCTGGGCGTCCTGACCGGCCGCCTGGGCCTCCTCAACCCGGCGCGCCACAATGTGCCGGACGACATTGCATATCCCGAGTTCCGGCGGATCCAGAATCGATTTCGGCTGAAGCATCAGATGATTCGCCACATTCTGATACACCTTCAGCGCATCGTCATAAGGACATTCCGCCGGTGAAAGTTCCACCAGCGAAGTCACAAAGCCATACTTCCACGCCAATTCTCGAACGCAATGCAGAAAATGCGTCTTACCACCGCCAAAATATCCCTGAACCAACTTGAAACTCGAACCCTGTTTCAGCAACGACTGAAAATACTCGTGTTCGAGCACGTTGAGATAACTCTCATTGCCGACGTTGATTCGGCTGAGTCCAAACTCAGGCGGCTGGCCGCCTTCACCCAAACGTTGGATGATGTGGGCTGCAATCAACTTGTTCTCTTCATTCGTGAGCATGGTTCAACTCTTGGTGCAAGAGGGTGAGACGTCCGGTTCAGACATCAATTTCAGAACGACAAACAAACGGCCAAAAATACCGCCTATCCGTCGCACGACAAAGGGCAACGGAGTTTACCCCTGTCCAAAGCATAGCGACAAATAATATTGTCCCTCCGTCGGACCAAACGGAATGTAAAGCACATTTGCCTTATTTCTGGTACTGCCACCAGTCGCCGACCCAAGGTCGAGACGCACACCTTGTTGCGCTATCATGCCATCCTGACGAAGTTTCTGGATCTGGTACGCCAGCAAAAATCGAGGCATCCCCGTGCCTTTCTTAAACTGCCCCTGGACAGGCCAAAGCCACGTCAGCGGAGCCAGCAGCTCCACAATATCCACACGGGAACCTCGCGGAAGACCATTCTTGAGCAACACCATTTCATACGCAAGTTTACACACATTCCAGAACTGACGGGAGTCAATCCGCATCCCCCTGAACTGCTCGACCTGCACCGTATGCGCCGACAGAATTTCCTCCGGATCCAGAGATGTGGTCGCCAGCGGTTCCCGGGCATACATCAGCGTCCCCTTGAACTGCTCGAAATGCACCTCAAGCGTCAGCGGATGGAGATACAACACAAGAGGACTGTCCGACACGACCTTCATGTGTTCGGGATTGGCCAGGCGAGACGAAAGCCCCGACAACAACTGATGATGCGCCGTCGCACGAAGCTGACGTGCACGCGCTTCAAGCGCATGAACCAAGCCTTCCCCCCCGGGACCCCAAAATATCCGATTTTCCCCCTCCTTAAGGGCTTCTACCGCTTCCGCAAGCAAATCCGGACGCTCCAGCGCCCGTTCTTCCGAAAGACGATCCAACGCCTTGACGAGCGCCTTACCGCCCGTCAGGGCCTTCGACACAGATTTGGATGTCGCCTGTAAAGCCGCAAGCAATTCGGTTTCGGATTCGTACATCAGCCACACACTCCCAAGGCCGCCATTCTAGCCGTCGTTTTCTTTGTCGTTGCCAATCGGGGCTTCAAGTCGCGGAGAATTATTGCGCAACACCTCGTAGGCCACACGATTGCCGTACTGCGCGTTGCGCGACAGCGAGGAGTACGTCAAAAACTGAATGTTCGCCGAGTGCTTCTTGGAATCGGGAACCGATTCCGCATGATAACGCGTCGCCGCCACATCATGAAGAAACGCCGCCAACGCCGCATCCCCCGCCCCACTCGTGTTCTGGAGACGCTGAGGCCCGCCAAGATAGGGATGAATATGCGTGAATATCCGCACCGGATTCGGACAGTGATGACACAACACAAGACGGCTGTATTCGTACTGATTGTAGTTTTCAATACTCCCACTGTGAAGACCATCACGCGTCGCGCGCTTCACGGAATCATCCGTATACCCGCACATCGTCAGCCCACGGGCCCCTTCCGTGATGAGCACCGCATCCGTCACATCCAAAAGCGCATTGCCCGCCAAAAGCGGATCCGAAAAGCCCGTCAGCGCCTCCGCCTCACGCGCATTCATCGCCGCAATGTTCACATACTTCTTGAGAATGTCCAGAATCTCCGCGTGCATTCTGCGCACTATCGTACTCGTGCCCATCCCGAAGGCCACAGGAACACCCGCCGCATGGGCTATCTCCATCATGCGTATCGCCGCATCCGATATCGGGCGAGACGGATTCGCAAGACAATACACACTCGTCAGCACCACACTCGCCCGGCGTATCACCTCCTCCGGAATATCCTCCGGACGATAGTTGCCGCTTATCCCAGGGGCCACCGCAAACGATCGCTCCCCGTCCGGCGTAAAACACGTCACCGCAATGCCCACCTCGCCGGCCACCGACACCAAATACTCAAGACTCACCGCCTTCGGCGTCTGGGCCACATACGAAAACGCAGGCGTCCCGGGACGTATCAGCTCAGGTATCGCCCCAAGAAGAATCGCAGGCTCGCCAGACAGATGCGTGTAGTTGCACAACGTGTTCGCCACCGTCCCGCCTGCCGCAAAATGCACCTCAAGCCCAAGCTCCGACACGCGCGCCAGAAGACGCGAAATCTTCTCCGCCGAAAATTGCACGCTCTCGCCCGCCACAAGCCCAAGCTCGGGCAACAGCGTCTGCGGACAGCCATGAATCTCAAGATCCACAATCACTTCATCAAGACCCACTATGTACCAGGGCTTGGAACTCGTGTCGGCGGTCAGGGTTGACTTCTTTTCCGTCACCGGAAAATAGTACTTGCCCTTTCGGATTCCCGGAAAACGCATAGATCCGTCCTCTTCTCCTAAAACAGGGGGGCGCGTTTTGCGTTGAGCTTCAAAACGCGCCGACAAACCTAGTCCAAACAACGACGTGGTTGCAAGTGGATTTAACACCCACACAAAACTCCCCTCTTCCCCACCCTTCCGCACTCAGATCGCAGAAAGTTCGACACAGCGTGCACTCACTCCGTATCCCCTCCACCAACCACTCCCCCTTCAATCCTCTCCCCCTCCACATCCCCATCATTGACTGCGCGCCCAATCACGACAATCACAGCCATCAGCGCAATGACACACGCTATCGCCAGCAGGAGCGCCCTGTTCCGCACCTCTGTGCGCTGCCGCGCCTCTGCCTCCAGCCTGGCAATGATCTGACGCTTCCAGGCCTGGGGGGATAGCGAGGAACGGCGAAGGGGGGCCGCAACCACCGACGAAGAGACCGTGGAGGGGGATGGACGCGCACGCTTCACACGCGCCACACACACCTTGCGCGAAAGACCACGTGTATCAACTCTCCCCAATCGCTCCGACGAACGCGACAGCACAAGCGCCATGCGCGCCAACACCTCACCTACACTCACCGGCGCAAACGCCACCTCGTCGATATCCGCCGTCGCACAGAACTTCCGGGCCACTTCATCCGTCCGACAGACAAACACAATCCGGCGAGCACGCGACACTTTCGGAGACAAAAGCAAACGCCCCACTCGCGCACACTCCTCCCCGCGAAGACTGACAATCAAAAGTTTCGGAGAAGGCCCCAACGGAAGTTCTTCCGACGCCTCAAAACGCCGAACCTCTACCCCTTCCTCACGAAGCGCCGCGCACAACGCCTCCTGATTCCGATCCGGTCTGCCAACCCACCACACCGGAGGACTGGACATTCGACGTTCCGACGCCCCTCTCAACACAAGCCTCCCGACGTTTCAAATACCGTTCGCCACCAAAACGCCAAACTTCCAATTCTCAAAATACAAAAAAAGGCAACCCTAACGGATTGCCTTTGTTCATGCGAGAAGGGGGGGTCGAACCCCCACCCCGTAAACCGGGACTAGGCCCTCAACCTAGCGCGTCTACCAATTCCGCCATCCTCGCAAAAAGAATACTTGCCTGATTTTAAAAGAAAGTGCGAGAAGGGGGGGTCGAACCCCCACCCCGTAAACCGGGACTAGGCCCTCAACCTAGCGCGTCTACCAATTCCGCCATCCTCGCAAAGATTTCTGTCGCAGCCTCGCCGCAACGGCGCGCCTTATAAGCGGCCAAACGCAGTTTGTCAAAACTTTTTTTGAATTTTTATTCTTCCAAAACGCATCCACTCCCCCCACCATCCTCCCCTCAACACGTCTAGTCCAGGTTCATACCTAAGAACTTGACGCTTTCGAAGGCGCGGCTATCCGCCCACTCCCGCGGGCGGATACGCCGACGCCGCACGGGCTATCTGCTCTCGGCAGATACGCCCGCGCTATTTCTTAATCCCGCCCACTCATACAAACGCCCCCACGCTTCTACAGCCGCACACACCCAGAATTCGGATACTCCCATCCCCACAAAGACACAGGCAGGAACTCAAAACGACTCCATCGGATGGTCCAAATGGAGTCGGACAAATTTTTTTTCTTCCTCAGTAAGACCCAAAATCACCATGGCATGCTCAAGCGTGATTCCATTTCCATGCATGACACGCCCGGCCATATCGAGCAGTCCTTTCTCAATGCCTTTCTCAATACCTTGCTCAAAGCCCTTCTTTTCTGCCGCAATCTCAAGGTCCATAGCCCAACTTTTCATGGCGCCCTCCTGATTGAAATGTCTCTTTGGAAAACCGAATTCGTTGACAAGGATTTCATGCGATTCCTTGAAAGACACAGGCAGGAACTCAAAACGACTCCACCGGATGGTCCAAATGGAGTCGGACAAATTTTTTTTCTTCCTCAGTAAGACCCAAAATCACCATGGCACGCTCAAGCGTGATTCCATTTCCATGCATGACACGCCCGGTCATATCGAGCACTCCTTTCTCAATGCCTTTCTCAATGCCTTTCTCAATGCCTTTCTCAATGCCTTTCTCAATGCCTTGCTCAATACCTTGCTCAAAGCCCTTCTTTTCTGCCGCAATCTCAAGGTCCATAGCCCAACTTTTCATGGCGCCCTCCTGATTGAAATGTCTCTTTGGAAAACCGAATTCGTTGACAAGGATTTCATGCGATTCCTTGAAAGACACAGGCAGGAACTCAAAACGACTCCACCGGATGGTCCAAATGGAGTCGGACAAATTTTTTTTCTTCCTCAGTAAGACCCAAA
>CAMCLY010000116.1 GCA_945875805.1 uncultured Myxococcales bacterium
AAAAAGCCTTCATAGAACTTCTATTTTATTTTTTATTTTTTGGAGGGCGAGCTATCCGCCTGTCGGCGAATACGCTCCGCCCGCGGCGCTATGGCTCGGGGGCAGGCCCCTTCGCGCATACGCGCCGCTTTTATTTTGCCCCGCCCGCCCACAAAAGTTTCCATTTCACTTTATGATTTCCCCCCTTTGTGGTCTAAAACCGTGCAATGCCATTGGCGGCATTCATTGACTCGCCCGTATCGGGCGCTCACACAAGCATTTCCATGTATAAGCGACGTTCCGTTTTCAAAGGTTATCCAAACCTCGACGATCCCGACTTCTTCGAAAATGTCATGTCCGTCATTCAGGCTCTGGCGCAGGACGGTATTCCGCTCGAGCTGATGAGCGACGAAACCTCCGAAGTCACCATGCTGCATCAGATGACGTGGAACGACCCGCAGGACAATGCCACCGAACTTGCGCTTGTGCGCGATTTGCACGACGAGATATGCTACGCCACCATACAGTCCAAACAGTCGTGGATTTCAAAACGCGCCCGCGAGCTTTTTAACACGCGGTTTGAATGTTACACCATCGACGAACTCGTCAAAGCCTGCCAGCGCCGATTTTTTGAACCCAACCTGCTCATCGCGCTTGGGCTGTTGGGGCGAAAACCCGACGGAGAAATGATCAAAACCATCGCGCAGGCGCTGGATCACGACTTGCCCAAGGTGCGATACTGCGCGGCAAGGGCCGCTGCATTTACCCAATGGAGCGCTTTTGTCCCGGACCTGGAAATGATGCTCAAAATGGAAAACGATCAGACCGCGCGAGACATGGCCGAACACGCGCTGCAGGCATGCTTGCGACATGGGACATAGCCTGAAAACGTTTGATTTCCCCCGTGGGAAGGAAAGTATCTGTTGACGGGGATTGGCCCCGATTCATCTCAACGACCGTAATGAGGAGATTGAAAACATGACGACACTTGAACAACGCGCACTCGAAACCGCGCAAACCTGGACCAAAGCACCTTTTGATGCCGAGACGCAGAAAGAGGTCAGGGCGCTCATCGACGCCAATGACCTCGAAACCATAAAGAATAGATTCGGAGACACGCTTCATTTTGGAACGGCCGGGTTGCGCGGCGTCATGGGCGCGGGGCGCACCATGATGAATATCTACATGGTGGCGAAAGCCTCACACGCCCTTGCGCAGTGTCTCATCGAAGAATACGGACAGGAAGCTGTCACTCGCGGCGTCGTCGTCGGATACGATTGCAGACACCACAGCGAGGAATTTGCCAGGATTACAGCGGGGGTTCTGGCTCATCATGGCATCAAAGTGTATTTATACGATCGGATTACCCCCACAAATCTTGTGCCGTTTGCCATTCGGCATCAACGCGCCTTTGCGGGCGTCATGATCACAAGCAGCCATAATCCCAAAAAATACAATGGCTATAAAGTGTTCTGGACAAACGGCGCGCAAATCATCTCCCCTGTGGACGCACAGGTTGCCTCCCGGATGGACAAACTCCAGGATACCGGAAACGATTATATTTCAATCGACGACGGCATCAAACAGAACCTCATCGAAATGCTCGGCCAGGAAACCCTCGACGCTTATGTCGACTGGGTCGTCAAATCGGCGGTACACACCGGAGCCAATGACGTCGATATCATTTATACCCCGCTCGGGGGGACCGGCTGGGAATGCGCGTCACAGGCGTTCAACAAAGCCGGATTCAAAAAAGTTCGCGTCGTCGATGAAGAAAAGACGCCGGATCCCGAATTTGCCGGACTCGATGCTCCCAACCCCGAACGCCCAGACACCTGGCCTCGCGCCCTCAAACTCGCCAAAGAGGTCAATGCCGAAATCGTCCTTGCCAACGACGGGGACGCCGACAGACTCGGCTGTGCCATTCCCATCGACGGGGAATACAAAGTTCTTGGCGGAAATCAAATCGGCGCGCTCATGCTCTACTACATTATACAAAATCTCCCGCAGGAAAAACGAAACAAAGACAGTTTTGCGATATGCTCCGTCGTATCAAGTCCCCTTACGCGGGCCATCTGCGAAGGCATGGGCGTCGATTTTCAGGAAACCCTGACGGGGTTCAAATGGATGGGCAATGTGGCCGACGAACGGGCAAAACGCGGTCAGAACTTCCTCTTTGCCTATGAAGAAGCCTTCGGTTTCACGTATTCCGACGCCCGCGACAAAGACGGCATTCTCTCCGTTCTCCTCCTCGCCGAACTCGCCGCAGACTGCAAAGCCAAAGGTAAAAAAGTCAGCGACATCCTCGATGAAATCTATATCCGTTTTGGAATTCACGCTGAAGACGCCGCCGAACGTTTCTATGAAGGACTCTCCGGCAAAGACACCATGGCCGGCGTCCTCGCCAATCTGCGCCAAAATCCCCCTCATGCCATTGCAGGCATTGATGTCACGTCCGTACGCGATCTCCTCAACTCCCAAACGATTCTTCTTTCAGACGGATCCACACAGCCCGTCATTCATCTGCCCAAACAGGACATGCTGACCTTCTATCTGGCCGACAACTCTTGGATTTCGTTGCGTCCGTCCGGTACCGAACCCAAGCTCAAGGCATACCTTGGTGTCATTTGTCCCACCACCAAAGAAGAATATCCCGTGTTCAAAGCGGCAGCGGCTTCCAAATTGGCCCGCATCAAAGCGGCCGTTGTCGAAATGCTGTAAAATATTTTTGTGGGGAAAATCCCCCACAAAAATGGTTTATGAGGCAAGATTGAGCGCGCCCATGCGCTTTTGGATAAAATCCGATAATATCTTGCCTCTGTTTTGCCAGGTCAGATTTTCTGAAAACGCTTTGGCATTATCCGCAAGCGACTGCAATGTGTCAGGCGAAGCCATTAGCGTTTTAAATTTGTCAAGTGCTGCCTTCGGATCATCTTGGGGTACAAGGCAAGCATTCTCACCGTCGATAAGAAGTTCGCTGAGATCCTCTGATTGAGGGGCAAAAATTGTGCGGCCAGCCGCAAAATACGAGAAGACCTTCATAGGAAGTACCGTATTTCCTGCTTGTTTCAACGGACTTTTTGAAATGGGGAGCATGAGTACATCGGCGGCATAAAACCAGATGGAAAGTTCCTGAGCCCCAAGCCATCCGAGCACTTTGATATTTGAAGAATTGGCCGCTCGTTTTTCTAATGGACCATTTCCATGAGAACCAATGAACACGAAATCGCATTCTGGAGAACCCTCGGCAAGATCAAGCAAAGAGTCGATCCCTTTTTCGGGATCCATTCGACCTGAATAAAGGGCCATGGGCCTGTCTAATGATAATCCAAGTCTTGAACGGGCATCTTTTTTTGAAAGCCGCGGTTCAAAATTTAAAGGATTGAATCCGTTATGAGCCACAATAGTCTGCTCGGGCTGAACACCTATTTTTAAATAGGCATCCCGAGCGTATTCAGAATGCAGTGCCGCTCCAAGAAAACGAGGGTGAGAAAACATGACTTTAAATAGCGGCGTCAATACATGATGATACTGCTCAGGCCATGGACGATAGGTGTCGTACATGGCGGGAATTCCTGCCGCCAAGGCAGAGATGATGGCAGCAATATTTCTGGAATATACCACATCAAACCGTTTAAGCTTCTTATGAAGCAACGTCATACACAGGGCAGGATGAACCGCTTTTTGCAAAATCCTTGGGCCGGGAAAAATCGAATGTATATATTCAACCTTGAACGTCCCAGAAATATGATAAAACTCCTTTAAAATTTCAAAGGAGGAATTTTCATCGGTATTGGATGCGGGTAAAAACAACGTACATTCAAAATCACAAAAGCTCAATGCCGATAGCGTATTGATCAGTTGCTCCGATTCGGCGGTATGCGCTGGCAAAAGCTGGTCAAAGATGTACGCCAATTTGAGTCGTTTCATCACAAAACTCCTCTTACTTTTCTTCATTGGTATGCAACGCCAACGGACGATATTTCGTAAAATATTTGACATAGGCGAGAGCATGTCTCGCTTTCTGAAGAGTCGGCATGTGACTAAACGAGGGCCAAAATAGATTGCATTCTTTGCAGGGGGTAAGATCCTTACGTCTGCCCGACCGCTGCATTTCTCGTACATAACAAGCGGCCTGGGAATTAAACACTTCAAGGACAGAATGGTTGATCACGTCACCCCAACCATACTCCCCTTCTTGATCCATACAGCAAAGCGTCGTATTGCCATTCGACAGAATATCGAGACGATCTATGTGTTCACAGGGAAAATCCGGCACAGGGAGTGTTGCAGGAATATCCCCTTTATAATTAAACAAACCCGATATCATATGACGGACGCCGAGTTCATTGCACAAATCTTTGAACGCTTCGACTTCTTCCTTCGTCGTATTATCAACAAGCGTTATCCTGAGTGTAATCACTTTTGCGACAGGACCTTTTGGACTACTCGCGCAAAGCGCACGGACATTTTCTAGCGTATGTTCAAAAGGCAAACCCACGACATCTTCATATTTTTCTTTGTTAATGGTGTTTAAAGAAATATACAATTTGTCGATATTTAACTCTCGCAACGCATCACTTTTTGCCGGAGAAAGTGCCGCTCCATTTGAATAAAGACGCAACGCCGTATTCGGAAGCTGTTCATTGATATATGCAAGGCGATCAAGGATCTTCGGATCCATAAATGGCTCCCCCTGCAAAAAAGGCTCAATCGCAGGAAGAGGAAATTCCTTACAATCCTCAATAATTTTTTTAAACAAATCATCGTCCATCACCCGACGATTACGTGCCAAGCTATTATTCGGACAAAACTTGCAATGCGCATTACAACGATTCGTCGTCTCAATGGCAACCAGTCTCGGAAACTCTAATTCTTTTGACATTCTTATCTATCCTCCATGTAAACTCAATCGATCTCATCATGCATGTGGTAACAGCAACATCTGTCAAGCAATAGCACATGCACTTCAATATCTAGTAACACATTTATGATTCAATGTAAATGATTGTGGGTGCCCAGTTCCCCCCACGCATCCCGAAATGCGAAAGGGCTACGCGGCATGCCGCGTAGCCCTTTCGCATTTCATGAAGTTGTAAAGCCTGATTTCTTTGCTTTGACCTGACTTTTATTGTGGCTTATGCATTGACAAATTTGGTTTCACCTACCCTTTTAGCCTCACCAATCCCTCTCTCGCCTGCGGCGACTTCTCCATAGGAGAGGGAATGGGAGAAAATCGAGCAGGAGGCTAACCATTAGGTGGCTAGCCGTCCTCTCACACCACCGTGCGTACCGTTAGGTTCATCGAAGAACTTTTCTAAGTCCATGTCCACCGTCCACACATAGCCTTGATTTAGATATTCTTGGCTCTTTCCCACTACCGGGCGGATTCGAGACTTGCACCCGTTAGAACGTGCGCTCGCCGAGCGCAACAAAAAAGGCCATGTCCAACACGGACATGGCCCACTTCATACGTCCGTGTCGACCTTTGGCCGACACGGACTGCGTTTCAAACGATCATTAGTAAATGACGCTCGAAATATACGAACGATACGCCTGTGAAGCATTCCAATCTATGCTCCAAGTCACATTGCTGGTCGGAGCATAGGTTGAAGTGCCAGTATTGCTCCATCTCAAACCACGATACCCGAGCCAACTCGAAACCGACGACGTACGCAGATAAGCGTTTGTTCCGTTCTTAAGCCCGTTGCGAATCATAAAGACAAGATCCGATTCGGTCGGTAACAACAATCCCGCGTCGGCACACACTTCGGCATTCGTGATGACGTTGCCTGTGGCGGGACGATCCTTGGCATCCGCATAGTGCGTGATCGTATTGGAACCCAATTTTTGTTCGTATTTGAACAACGTTCCATCCTTGGCGGCTTCGTCGAGCGATCCCTTATCGTCAAACGCACGTGCAGGACGATACGTACAACGATACGCGTAGCTTGCATCATAATTTGCATAGCTTGTATTCGCGGCGAAATCCCAATATTGTTTTTGAGTCTGTGTATTCCATTTTACAACAGAATAACCATAACTTGTAATGCTATAATAATTATTCTTTCGATAAGCAAAATTAGAACGCGTCCACTGCCATTCTTCATTTTCGGGAATTAGTTCCGCACGAAGCGCCGCCTGCATTTCGTCGAGGCTCGCCAATCGACCGCCGTCTTTCATACAATCGTATTCCGCTTCGAGCGGTGTCTTTGCGGCGCGTTGCGCTTTGTCGATGCGGAGAACGGGCGACACCTCAAACGCCGTCACCGCTTTCGCTTGCGGGAAGTACGGCTTGCTCGTCGTCAAATCGACTTGTTCGCTGATGCAACGGAATTGTTGACGACTGGTATAAACACTATACGTCCACGTGGAACTGAAGTTATATGTTCGATCGACGACGCCATCCCATTTATAAATGGCATAATAACGTGTTACATCAGTATAGGCTGTATCATAACTATTACCTGTATCCGTTGTCCACTGATACGCCGATGCGCTATCGAGTTCTGCGCGCGAAATCATGACCAATTCATTGAGCGTCGGGAGACGAGCTCCGACCTCACGGCACTGTTGCGCCGCCACAGACCAATTTTCGGCCGGACGCAACTTGGCATCGACGACATACGTCACATTGCCGACGGCCACTTTGGCACAACCGTCTTTGCCTGGCGCACCGTTGCAATTTGCATGTGTAAACGTATCGAGTTCTTCGGGATCCCATACACAACGGAAATTCGATTTACTCGTATAAGCCAAGGGGCTGGGTTCGCCATCGCTCAAACGACGGCGCTCGGCCTGTGCCCCTGTCGTGACGTCTTTGGCCCACAGATAATTGCCGTCTGCGTCGGTACCCACGCCTTTGGCGCCGTTCTTGTGGTTATTGCGCCACAGTTCCGTCGAATTCGGCAAACGGCCGCCTGCGCGTTCGCATTCCAGCGTCGCGCTCAAATGCGTTTTCGCCGCGCGTTCTGTCGTATCCCACACGAGTCCCCACGGATCGATCGTTTCACCGCCATTGGCCTCGCCGCCGCTCGCCCCCGTGCTCACGGGCGCTTTGCTACAAACCGTATACGATTCGTTGCGGTAACCTGCCTCACAAACACAGAACGGCGACGAACCACTCACGACACACACACCGTGATCATTGCACGTCACACCCTCGCACGGATCCTTCACGACATCCGCTTCGCATTTGAGCATTTCACCCGCTGGATTGTGGTAACCGTTCTTGCACACACAACGCGGCGTATCCCCAACGATGGCGCACACGCCGTTGTCGCACGTTTCACTGTCGCATTTGGACTCGACATCTTCGGCGACGCAAATCGGAAGACCATTTTCGCTCGACGCTTTATAACTCGCGTCGCACAAACAATAAGCATGGTGATCAGTTGTCACCAAGCATTGACCGTGATCGGAACACGTCACATCGTCACACGGCGAAGCCGCGACAGCGGCAATACACGTCGGATATTTACCATCCGTAGAAATTTTATACCCTTCGTCGCACACGCACACCGGCATATCGTTGCTCACCGCACACGTACCGTGGTTGTTGCACGTCACATTGTCGCACGGCATCGCCTTCGATTCCTCGACACAAGAAGGTTTGCCGTCTATCGTCGTCACGAGTTTATTGCCTTCACCACAAATGCAGTACGGTGCATTATCGTCTTTGACGATGCACAAACCGTTCGATCCGCAAGACACACCGTCACAAGCTGACGTCTCAGTCGACTCGACGCAAACAGGCGCGCCGTTGGTAACGCTCGTTTTATACCCTGTATCACACAGACAATACGCAACGCCATTGAGCGCGACGTCGCAAGCACCGTGGCCAGAACACGTGATGCCGTCGCAAGGCGACGTTTCGTCTTCGGAAATACAAACAGGCGTCCGATCCACCGACGCTACTTTGTAACCCTCATCGCAAGCGCAACGTGCCGTACCGTATTCGGTCACAAGACAATCGCCGTGATCACCGCAAGTAATACCGTCACAAGCAGAACTCTGCGTCTGTTTGATACACGACGGCGTACCGCCATCGAGCATGACGTCTTTGTAACCACTCATGCACAAACAAGCCACACCAGAGGTGGTCGTAATACACTGACCGTAACCTCCGCAGGTCACGCCGTCACACAAATTCCCTGAACTCGTCACTTCGAGGCACGTCACTTTTCCATCTGCGGCCCCGATCTGATAGCCTGCTTCACATGCACAAAATGCACTGTTATCGCCGGCAATCAAGCATACGCCGTGACCAGCGCAGTCGATCCCTTCACAAGCGTTCACAGAAGGCGCGGATTCCACACACGTCACCACTCCGTCTTCCGTAGTCCCCAAAACATAGCCTGCTTCGCACGCACAATACGCCGCATTGTCGCTCGTCACGATGCATTTACCGTGATTATCACACGTCACATCTTTGCACGGAGAGTCGGCTTCGGGAACACAAGTCGTCGCATCACCATTTTCATATCCCTTGTCGCACGAACAATACGCCGTGTTATCGCTCGCCACAATGCATTTACCGTGTTCGTCGCACGTCACATCTTTGCACGGCGAATCCGCCCCAGCGACACACGATGTGACAGAATCGCCTTGCTCATAGCCATTATCACAAACGCACGAAACGACATCACCTTCACCAACAACGCATCGACCGTGCCCATCACACGTCACACCAGCACAAGGGCCTTCGACAATCGAAGAACCCGACGCAGTGCATGTGGGTGAACCATCATCGAGACGCGCAGACGTAAACCCGCCAAAACACACGCACACAGGCCCTGTTGATGACGACACGCACACACCATTCTCTGTGCAGTCCACATCATCACAAACATTCGTCACCGAACCACCACCAGCATCATCAGAACATCCATATGCTCCAATACAACACGCTACCAATGCCAACAAATACGTTCGTTTACTCATGCCCTTTTCCTCATGCATAGTCATGACGTGATGATGCAGCATCCCTGCAAACCGCATCACAATACCCCATTCCAACTCTTAACTCGTTCGTAGTTGTGTGAATCCGAAAACAAACAGGCCTACACAGGGAAGAACTCACACGACAAAGTATCCTCTCATGGCTTCTAACAATCAACACTTTTTCCCGCTTTGTAACGAGAACGTTACATTTTTCCGCTTTGTTACACGAACATCTTGTCCAACTCGCGAAGTTCTAGGGAACCTCTAAGCAATACTTTGAAGGTAGACTTCGTAATTCAAACTGTGGAGAAATTTCTGGAAAATTATGGCGCTAAACTAGATAATTCAACAATCGTTCATAGCGATCAAGATTGCCACTACACAAGTCGAGAATTCATAAATAAGATTAAGAATGAGGATTTTCTGCAACCCATGTCTAGAAAGGGAAACAGCTGGGATAATGCGCCACAGGAGAGCTTCTTTGGACATATGAAAGACGAGATCAAAGCCGACCCGTGCGGAGCTATGCGAAGTTCAGACGATCTTGGACAAGTGGTTTGAGTACTACAACACTGAGCGGTATCAATGGGATCTGGAAAAACTCTCCCCTAAAAAGTTCTACGATTACCAGATGACCGGCAATTATCCGCTAAACATGAAATGCAGGAAAAACAAGAATTCCCGGGGAGCTCAGAGCCATGAGGTTTAGCGCATAATGCGTAAAAAAGAATTTATCGAATTTGACCAAGATTGGGCACTCGGCGATAAGCCAAGCACCTAACCTGCTTCCTGCCATATCAGTGCTTAGAGCGCTCCTCAGCGTTGTCCTACTACATGATATGGCAATGGGATTTTATCAAACTTCAAGAGGGATTTCTCCCCACGTTTTCAATTTGTCCTTGATTTGGGGTACACTTCAAACCTGAGGTCATTGAACAACCAGGCTCGGGGGTGAGGTCAGTAAAAACTCTGAGTTGAGCCCCATAAAAAAAAAGCCGGCGACGTTCTACTCTCCCACACAGTCACCCGTGCAGTAC